>NZ_JACHIG010000012.1 GCF_014203095.1 Prosthecobacter vanneervenii
TTCAACTTCAATCGAATTGTAGGACGTCCTCCAGCCATGCTGGTATCCTAGCACCTTTCCTTGTTTTGAAAAGAACTAACCTAACACAACACTAGGATAAAATCATATGTCGATTTTAGACGTCAAGCCTGCAAATTCTCTCCTGAACAATTGCCCTGGCAACAAATACCTCGGCATCCTTGTCACGCCTCAGGGACAAAAAGAAAGCCGGGGTCGCTTTCGCAAGCCCCGGCCCCGCTCGTTGTTGGTTGCGGTAGTTATTTGATGTCACCAGCAAAGCCGGCGGCATTGAGGGCGGACGCCAGTTCAGACTTGGTGAACTCGCCCTCGACAGTAAATGATGTGGCCTTGGCGACGATGTCGCTCTTCGTGATGCCTGCGACGGTCTTCACCGCATCAGCGGCGGCCACTTCGCATTTTTTGCAGCAGAGGTGCACTCCGGAAACGGTGGCCTTCGTCATCTTGGCTTCAGACTTGGCGGCAGCGGCGGGCTTGCTGGCAGATTTGGAGGCGGATTCCTCGCCTTCGATCTTGCCGTAGTAACCTGCGGCGATGATCGCCTCGGCGGCCTTCTTCGCATCGCCCTTCTTCTTGGACACGATGGTCACCGTCTTGCCTTCGGGAGTCACGGTCACGTCGCTGAGTGAAGATGCAGCCTTGATGATGCCGTTGGTGCAGCTCTTGCAGCAGTTGTGCACGCCCGTCATGACGAGCGTGGTTTCAGCACGTACGGATGCGGCAATGGCGAAGACAGAAAGCAAGGTGATTAATTTCATAAGCAATCTCCTAGACGATACGACAACTCGCTTTCTTTGCACAATCTAAATTTTAGCGCCGGATCGCGGTCATGAATCCACGTGCGATGATCGTATCATGATAATCACCAGGGGTGAATCCAGCTTCATCCAGCATCTCTGCGTATTCACTCGTGCTGTAGCACTTGCCCTGCGTGGCATGCATCAGCAGGCACGAATACTCCGCCGTATGCAGCGGCCCCGTCTTGTCGGCATTGATGAACGCATCATGAATGATCAGCAGCCCGCCCACATGCAGCGCGGCATGAGAAACAGCCAGCAGCTTCTTCACCTCCGGCACGCCCCAGTCATGCAGCACATTGGAGAAAAGATGCACGTCACACCCCGCGGGCATGCCTTCAAACATGTTGCCCGTGGCCACGCTCACGCGATCTGCGCAGCCACGTTCCTCGATCAGCTTGCCCGCGATGCGATCCACCGGCGCCTGATCAAACGCGACACCTCTCATGTGCTGGTGCTGCGCCGTGATCGCACACGCATACACACCCGACCCCGCCCCGATATCCAGCACACAGCTGCGCCCGGTCAGATCCAGCTTCTTTGCCAATGCCTGGGAGAGCAGCACCCCGCGACAGTCCATCGCGGCGGTAAACTTCCGCGCAAAATCCTCCTGCTCCATCGCCTTGTGCCAGTCAAAGGCCGCCTTGTCTCCGCTCCAGCCCGCAGGCTTGTCCGTGCGCAGCACTTCCAGAAAATCGCGCGCGATGGGGCGATCATGCAGGGAGGCAAAATACGGCCGCACATCCCACACCGGCCCCGCGCACATAAACTCCCGCGCCACCTCCGTCGTGTGAAACACACCACCCACATTCCGCACCCAGTCATTCGCCGCAAAGAGCGTCATCATCGTGTCCGCCGGACGCTCCGTGAATCCAAAGTGCTCGCAGATCCCCGCCAGCGAAGATGGATTGGCCGATAGCCACGTGAAGAAATCCACGCTCAGCGCCGCCGTCACCATGTCAGCCCCATAGAGGCAGTCGCGATAACGATAAATGCTGGTCGGATCAGTGGCAGGGGCGGAGGTCAGGTCGTGCATGGTGCCGCACCATGAATGACGAATCCCAAATCACCACTGCCGAATAATCGGTCACTTCATTTCTTCCCATCGTCAGACGGGTAAACCAGTCTGGCGGTGACAAAGATCACCCGAAAAACCTTTTCCTTCTCTGAGGGAATGCCGCTGAAAGCCACCGTCTGACCGTCCCAGATCTGCACTTGGGTCGTCATCAGTCTCTTCGCAGCAGGGATGAGGTCAGGAAACTGCAGGTTAACACTCAGGCTGCCGCTGCTCGATGTGATCTGCGGCCTCACGGCAAGCTGCCCGCCACCCAAAGCTGCCGGCATATCAAACACGGCTCTCTCGTCATGTTTCATGCTCCTGCCTGGCAGCGCATCCAGCAAGACTCCCGCCTTCCCCTTGATGCCTCCCTGCAGCGTCCGCCATTGAGCATCCGTCATCACGCCTGCCGCAGAAAAGACATGCCTCACCTCCGGCGGTGCCTGCCTGATGGACACGGGGGCGGCTCCCGGCTCGCGGATCCATGTCGATTTTTCAGGATTCCATTCGCCCAAAATCTTGCCGTCCTCCACTTCAGCCACGTGCACATCGACCTTGATTGACACCGCTTTGTCTCCGCCCGCAGTCATGCTTTTCAGCAGCAGCTGCTCGATAAGGTCGAGATTTTTGCGCGTGTTTTGGACAGTCAGCTTGCCATCCGCCAGCACCGCATTGGCTCCCTGAGGAAAGTCCACCCCCTTGGCTTCCAGGTATTCCGCTGGCTTTTTACCATCTCCAAATCCGACTGGCACAAGGTAAACACGCCGGGGCAGTTCAGCCGTCTTCTTTTCAGCGTCCTTCTCATCAGTCACATTACTTCCCTGACTCGCTGGCGGAGCCATCCCCATAGTCGAGGAAAAACTGCCCCCACGGCCGCCACGTGGATCGATCGTATTGGCAGTGATGAGCACCGTGACCGGTCGTTTCGAATTTGGAAGATGCAGCAGCAGCGTCTCCCCGCTGGCCAGCGCTGCCTTGCCACCCACGCTGTGGATGCGTACCTTTCCCCAGTCGGCATCGCTCATGCCTTTCGGCAACCACACGTCGTTTGCATCCGGATCGATCCCAAGACTGGCCGTGGTTTCAATGATCGCTTTCCCCCTCACAGGTGATTTGGCGAGAAGCTCGATGTGCATTCCCACATACTTCTGATCTCCGCTCAGCTTCCCGTCTGGCAAAACCTTGGGCTGCACCTCGCGTGTCACCTCAATGATCGCATTCTGATCAAATCGGGTCGTCACATTCGGAGAAGTCAGCAGATCAATTCCCTTCAGCACACTGAAAGTGCCCATGAGCGCCTGCAAATCAGCATTTGAAAGAATGCTCTGATGAATGCCAAAAAAACGATCAGCCTGAACCATCTTGCAGTTGAAGTGCACCATCATAAGGCGCTGATTGAGTACTTCGATGGCCCGTTCCACCTTCTCCATATGGGCCGGCGTATTCCGCACGATGAGCTGTGAAGTCCTCGGATCGTATACTGCTGATGCCCCCGGCGGAAACAGCACGCCTTTCTCTTCCAGCAGTTGGCGGGCGGTCTTCCGAGGAGCAGGGGCAGGCGGCGTTTCCCCCGGTGCAAAAGGATATGCATGTGCCGCTTCAGCATCCAGAAAACCATGTGTTACCGTGTATCTCCGCGTGCGCATGGCCCCATCATCTCCCGCCTTCACCGCTTCCTGCGCTGCCGCAGTCGCAATCCCAAACGACGCTGCAATCATCGGCGCAATCACTGCGAATGCGAGACACCCCAGCACAAACAGCGCCCCCGCCTTTTTCCTCACGCCACGCGCCTCCATCAGCGCCACCAGTCTGGCCTTCAGCCGCCGTGCGGGCCGCGAATACGCGATCGGCATCACGCACGCCTGCTGCGCCACCGGCTTCGCAGCCCAGGCCAGCAGAAAGTCCGCATAGGCCGTAGTCTCACGCTTTCCCCCCACCGCGGCGGCATCACACATTTCCTCACGGGCCCGCGCATATTCCTCCATCAGCGCATGCACAAAAGGGTTCCACCACTGGCAGGCGCGCACAATGTTTTGCAGCAGCGCCACCACCGTGTCATGCAGCCGCAGGTGCTCGGCCTCATGCCGCAGCAGCCAGCTCCACTCACGAGGCGTGAGCGTTTGAAACGCCGAGGCCGGAACAGCGATCACCGGGAAAAACCAGCCCGCCACACAGGGCGTGCCTTCGCCTTCAAACACGCTGATGCGTTCATAGGGCACTCCCGTCGGCAGCCCGCTCATTTCAGACTGCGTGGGCTCTCGCAGCCGCCACGCCCACAGCTGCACCCGCACGGTCTGGTACAGCAGCCTCATCAGCACAGCCGCCGCGATGATCCACACAAACCAACGGATCCCCCTCACTACCTCATTCACATCCCAGCTTCTCACCTGCGGCGCTGCATCCACCGCCAGCACCTTCGCCGGTGCCACGCTCACCCGCCAGTCCGCCTTGAAAGTCTCCCGGATCGGCGTCCACACCGGCACAGGCTTTTGCGGTGGAAACAGATCCTCCATCCCGATGTTGAAAGGTGTATAGAGGCACATCAGCACCGCCAGATTCGCCAGGATGCAGCGCCTCAGCGCATCGCGGATCACAAACCGCACCAGCAGCCACGCCGCTGCTCCAATCACCAGGCTGTGCACCACGTAATTTAGACACGCGATCGTCTCCGCATTCATGGCTCGTCTCCTTTCTTCGCACTGCTCCCACGCACCAGCTTTCGCAGTTCCACCAGTTCCTCCTCGGAGATGTCACCGCTCTCCACCAGGCAGCGCACCAGCGCCAGATTGCTCCCGCCAAAAAAGCGCTGCTTCAGATCTGCCAGCACGCTCGTCCTTCCCTTCTGCTCGGCCACCGCAGGCTCGTAGGCATGGCTGCGGCTGGAGTCATCACGGCTGATCCACCCCTTCGCCTCCAGCCGCGTCAGCTGTGTCTGCAGCGTGTTGCGCGTCACCGGTTCGCTGCGCCCTTGATTCACCGCTTCCAGCAGTTCCAGCACGCTTGCCGGATGCTTTTTCCAGAGAATGTCCATCAGCGCCTGCTCGGCGGCGGACAGTGGCGGGAGTGATTTTTTAGCCATATTTCGCGAGTTTGACGACATTTGTCGGATTTGTCGATTCAAAAATACGACACATGTAGGACTTCACACCAATCACCATCCGAATGATGAATTCCGCCCACGCCGCCCGTTGACTTGCCTCCCATCTCCTGACAGCATCGCCCCGCCATGTCCACTCCCGCACCCAAATTCACCCTCACTCATTGGCTGATCATCCTCATCGCCAGCATCGGCTTCCTGTTCGACACCTACGAGCTGCTCATGACGCCCCTCGTCGCAGCCCCCGCCATTGCCGAGCTGCTCAAGGTCCTGCCGAGCGATCCCTCCGTCACTGAATGGGTCGGCAAGCTGCTCTGGATCGCCGCGCTCTGTGGCGGTGTCTTCGGTCTCCTCGGCGGCTGGCTGGTCGATAAATTTGGCCGCAAGACCATCATGGCGCTGAGCATCTTCATCTACTCCTTCTCTCCCTTCTGCGCCGCCTTCGCCACCTCCCTGCCCGTCTTCATCTTCTTCCGCTGCACCACTTTCATTGGAGTGTGCGTGGAGTTCGTCGCCGCCATCACTTGGCTGGCGGAGGTCTTTGAGGACAAGCACCAGAAGGAAAAATGGCTCGGCATCACCCAGGCCTGCGCCTCTCTGGGCGGCGTGTTCGTCACCATGGTCAGCGTGTGGATCAGCAAAAATCTCGACACCCTTCCTCATTGGGGACTGCCCGCTGGCAGCACCGGCATCGGCGCCTGGCGCTACACTCTGATGTCCGGCATCCTGCCCGCCATCCCCATCGCGCTCATGCTGCCCTTCGTGCCTGAGTCCAAGGTGTGGAAGGACAAAAAAATCGCCGGCACTCTCAAGCGCCCCAGCTTCGGCGCTCTTTTCTCCTCCGAGCTTCGCCGCGTCACGCTCGTCACCACCATCCTCTCCGCCTGCGCCTACGGCATCGCCTTCGGTGCGTTGCAGGTCACCGTGGCCCGCGTGACACCCGGCCTGCCTGAGCTGAAAGCCGAGGCCGGCCAGCTCGCCGCCCTGAAAAAGACCGACATGGAAATCAGCGCCAAGCTGAAAGCCCCCGGCCTCGACGATGCCGCCAAAGGCGCGCTCAAAGCCGAGATGAAGGCCAACTTCGACAAGCAGAAGCCCGTCAATGCCAAGGTCAAGGCCATGAGCGATAAGGTCCAGTTCCATCAGGAAATGGGCGGCCTCGTTGGCCGAGTGCTGCTCGCCGTCCTGCTCATCGTGGGCATGAGCCGTGTGGCGCTGCTCAAGGTCTTCCAGATCCCCGCGCTCTTCATTCTGCCGGTCACCTACTTCGTCCTCTTTAAAGACGGTGGCCAGGCCTTCCTCTGGGGCTACGCCATCTGCGGCCTCGTCACCGTGGCCCAGTTCAGCTACTTCGGCGAATACCTGCCCAAAGTCTTCCCCATGCACCTGCGCGGTACCGGCGGCAGCTTCGCCACCAATGTCGGCGGCCGCATGATCGGCACCTGCATGGCCACGCTGAACACCAGCTGGCTCGCCCCCATGCTCGCTGGTGGTCCGCAGGCGGTGAAGCCCATGCACGTCGCCATGGCCGCAGGCTACATCGCCACCGCCATGGCCGTCATCGCCCTCGTCGTCGGCTTCATGCTGCCGGAGCCGAAGGCTGAAGAAGGCTGATCCATCCCCGGGTCTATGTCCAAAGCCCTGCTCTTTGGCGTCCTGCTTCTGAGCGGGTTTTGGACACTGCTCGCGTCCCGTGCATCATCGCCTGATTACAGGGCGCTGTTCTGGCAGATTCTGCCCTTTGCTGCTGTCCACGCAGGGCTCGCAGTTTACTTGATCAGGCGTGCCCCTTTTTGGAGGAAATGTTGCCTCGTTGTTTTTTCCTATCTTGCGCTCCTTTCGTTTTTGGAACTGACCCTCCGGGTTTGGTTCCACTTCAGGCTCTTTTGAGAATCTCAGCCACTGAGCTTTGAACAACTCCTCATCATTACGGCGTACCCCTCCCGCCATGATTCGCTCCCTTCTCACCCTCGTCGTCTGCCTCGCCGCCCTCCACCTTCACGCCGAGGACAAGGACGACGGCAAGCTCCGCATCGTCGTCTTCGGCGCGCATCCAGACGATGCCGAGTACAAAACCGCAGGCACCGCCGTCAAATGGGCGCGCCTGGGCCATCATGTGAAGCTCGTCTCCGTCACCAATGGCGACATCGGCCACTGGAAAGAAGCCGGCGGCCCACTGGCCCTGCGCCGCGCGGCCGAGGTCAAAGCCTGCGCCCAGAAGCTCGGCGTCACCTCCCAGGTCCTCGACATCCACGATGGGGAGCTGCTTCCTTCTCTGGAAAACCGCAAGCTCATCACCCGCATCATCCGCGAGTGGAAGGCCGACATCGTCATCGCCCACCGCCCGTGGGACTACCACCCCGACCACCGCTATGTCGGCGTCCTTCTACAAGACGCCGCCTTCATGGTCACCGTCCCCTTCATCTGCCCGGAGATCCCGCCGCTGAAAAAGAACCCCGTCTTCCTCTACTCCAGCGACGGCTTCCAGAAACCCTACCCTTTCACCCCGGACATCGCCGTCAGCGTGGACGACTCCTTTGAGCAAAAGCTCGACGGCCTCCACGAGCTCACCTCCCAGGCCTACGAAGGCGGTGCCAGCGGCTCTGCCGAATACGTCGAAAAAGAAGTCCCGCCCGCCGCCGATGAAACCGCACGCCGCGCCTGGCTCAAACGCCGCTGGGGTGCCCGCCAGAGCAGCGAAGCCGAAAAATTCCGCGACCTCCTCATCAAGCTCTACGGCGAAGAAAAAGGCAAAGCCGTGAAGTACGCCGAGACCTTCGAAGTCTGCGAATACGGCCGCCGTCCCAGCCCCACCGAGATCAAACAGCTCTTCCCTTTCTACGATCAGAAGTAAGGCCCGTTCACCGAATTTCGGAAGTTTCCTTCTCATCGCATTTCCACTGAGTTCCTCTTTAACAAAACCGTTTTCGAACTCATCTCAGCCCTGAAAGGACTGGGGACTCAGCCAAGGGCGCTGCGAGGAACGAGCAAGCCCTGGGTTGTCCGCCAACAAATCCGGGAAAGCAAACCCAGCACTCCGCCACACTCAGCTTCCACCAGCAGCGTCTGCAACGAGCCCCGAAGCATGCCTGCTGCACAGGAAGTCCCGTCACCAAATCTACGTAGCGAGCCTGAACGCGCTCCATTCATTATCTCTTCATCTCACTTCAGCGTCTTAAACCGGGCCTGCAGCTTTTTCAGCGCCTCCTTGTTGTCCGCGTTTTTGCGAACCAGCTCGCGCAGCAGCGTTGCTGCACGCATTTTATCTCCCGCATTCATCAAGTCTTCGGCATGGTTGGCCAGATCATTCTGCTGAGCGGAGAGCCCCGTCATTGGCGTGCTCTGAGCCGCCTTGCTGGCATTGGCGCCTGCATGCCCGCCGAAGACATCCTCCACCTTCAGCCACGTGGCCTCTGAGCCATCCTCGGAGACCGCCAGCCAGAAAAGCGCGCCGCCTTCACCACCCGCCTCCAGCACACGGCGGTTCGCCACCACCGCATCCACCTTCTGCACGATCCACGCATCCTTTTTCGCTCCCACTTCCAGCTCCTTGCCATTCCAGCGCATCTTCAGCTCAGCCACCTGGTTTCTGCCCACCCAGACGACGTTCTGCACATCCTGCGGGAAATTTTTCACGGGCTTGATCGCGGTGCCAGGCTCGGCCTTGAACTCGATCATTTCGCTGATGTTCACCGGCGTGATGTATTTCAGATCATCGCTCACAAAATACCACGCGGCCCGCGTGTCGCTGAAAACAAGCTGGAAGACGCCCGCGTCCACAAAGGCATGGTCCTTGAACGCACCTTGATTCGTCCCGTCCGCCCTCACCGAAAAGAACTTCTCTCCGTCATAGCGCAGATGCTTCAGCGAGTTCGTGCCACGCAGATCCCACAGCACGTTCTGAATAGACGCCTCAAATTTCTCCACCTCAGGCCATTCTTTTTGCTGGCCGTATGCCAGGCCAGCGAGGGCGTAGAAGCAAAGCAAAACAGAGGGCAAAAATCTCATGGTGGCGGATTCTGGCATCCCGGACCGCGTCTGGCAATCTCCAGGACCCCCGGCGGCATTTGCAGTGGCAAACCTCCCGGAACGGGCTATGAACACGGCCCCACTATCCGTACGACCATGCAACCGACGCCCGCAGCCCCTGAACATTCCGAGTCTGAACTTCTCCAATTCCGCCGTGAAAAGCTGGAAGGACTGGTGAAGACGGGCATCGATCCCTTTGGCGGCCGCTTCGACACCACCCACCAGCCTGGCGCGCTCAAGGCCAACTTCACCGAAGGCCTCGAAGTCCGTGTCGCAGGCCGCGTGCTCTCCCGTCGCGAGATGGGCAAGGCCACCTTCTTTGACCTCGGCGACATCACCGGCCGCATGCAGTGCTACCTCAGCAAGGGCGATGTGGGCGACGAAGCCTACGTGCAGTTCAACCAGCTCATCGACATCGGCGATTTCGTCGGCGTCGAAGGTCTGAGCTTCATCACCAAGCGCGGCGAGCGCTCCATCCACGTCAAAAAACTCACCCCGCTCTCCAAGGCCCTGCGTCCCCTGCCGGACAAGTGGCACGGTGTCACCGACAAGGAGATCAAGTACCGCCAGCGCTACCTCGATCTCATCTCCAATGATCGCAGCCGCGAGATCTTCGTGACCCGCAGCAAGATGGTCGCCTCCATCCGCAGCTTCCTGCAGGAGCGCGGCTTCCTCGAAGTCGAAACCCCCATGATGCAGGACGTCGCCGGCGGCGCGGCAGCCAAGCCCTTCGAAACCTTCTTCCACGCGCTCAATCAGCCCATGTTCCTGCGCATTGCGCCGGAGCTTTATCTGAAGCGTCTGCTCGTCGCCGGCTTCACGCAGATTTTCGAGCTCAACCGCAACTTCCGCAACGAAGGCCTCAGCCGTCGTCACAACCCCGAGTTCACCATGCTCGAGGCCTACTGGGCCTACGCCGACTTTGAAAAGATGGCCGACCTCGTCGAAGGCATGATCTGCCACCTCGCCGAAAACTTCTGCGGCGGCCTCAAGATCGAGCACAAGGACGAGGACGGCAACGTCACCAAGACCATCAATCTGCAGCGCCCCTGGCGTCGTGCCCGCTACACCGACCTTCTCAAGGAGATCGACCCCCAGTGGTATGAATACACTCCTGAGCAGCGCAAGGCCCGCGCCCAGGAGCTCGGCGTCGAAATCGGCGCCAACTTCGAAGACTACGAAGTTACTCAGCATGTCTTCGAGCGCCTCATCGAAGCCAAACAGTTCGATCCTCTCTACGTCACCCATTGCCCGAAGGAGCTCGTTCCCCTCGCCAAGCAAAACGCCGAGGACGGCTCCATCGTCGATGTGTACGAACTCGTCATCAACGGCCAGGAAATCAGCCCCGGCTACTCCGAGCTCAACAATCCCATCGTCCAGCGCGAGCGCCTGGAGCACCAGGCCGGCGAAGAAACCCAGAAGATCGACGAGGAGTTCATCCTCGCCCTCGAGCACGGCATGCCCCCCGCCGGCGGCATCGGCATCGGCATCGACCGCCTCATCATGATGCTCACCGGCGCCGAAAGCATCCGCGACGTCATCCTCTTCCCGCAGTTGAAGCGCCGGGATTAAAAATGATTTCCCTAACAACAGCGCCGCGGGCGGCCCTTATTAGGGAAATTAAACGGCTTCGTTCCGAACTATCGAAAAAGAAGCAAGAGTGTGCAAATTTATCTGCAGATCTTAAAAAAGGACAACACCACACGGGAACAAAAACCGGTGCGGAGGCCGAAAGGTATGTGCAGAACCTTTTCAAAAAGGGAGTAGCCACTCACAGTCACAGTGATCATGACTTGTTAGTCGGCAAATGTAGAATCGAAATCAAAGCTTCCGGTTGTCTTTCGACCAGCAAAGGTTCCTCTTCCAAAAAATGGGTATGGCACAAATTCCGCGGATCTGGCGGAAAAAAGCGCTACCATTTGTTGGTTTTGGTCGGCGCGATTGATGCTCGCTATCGAAGCCAGTATAAATCCAGGAACTCAGATTTTGTTCTTTTTGCAATTCCCTATCAGGGGGTTGCCAGTTTCTCCGCTGCAGAGCAGGGCGGAACGATGTCTCTAGGCACTAACAGAGAAAAGCTCCAGACAACATCTGTTCTCAGACGGCGTATGTGGGATCGATATCACGTCTCTCCAAGTGGCTTGAGACGCATGGTAAAAGAGATCAATGACACACGAGACCCCTGACGCTTCAAAAGAATTGTATGGCGATGTTTGCTGAAGTCACTTCTTCCCCGCCTTCCCCCCATCCAGAAAATCGATCGCCTTCTTGAGCCACTCCGCCTGCGGCGGCTGGTGGCCCTGGCCGGGCACATTGATCAGGTCCACGTGCTTGAAGCCCTCCTTCTTGAAGCCGTTTTCAAACACGGCGCGTGTGTTGCCCAGATTAAAATCATTCTCCCCGGTCACCAGCACATAGCGCCCCTCTGCCTTCGCCAGCGCTGCGATCTCCTCATGCGGAATGTAGCGCGCCTCAAAGACCTCCTTCTTGTCCAGGCTGACGATGTCCGTGTAAAAATTCGTCCCCATGAAGGCGATGGTCCCCGTAAACATGTCCGCATACGTCACGCCCAGCATGCTCGCCACACGGCCGCCGCCGGAGAAGCCGGAGACATACACGCGCTTGTCATCGATGTCGAAGAGGCTGCGCAGGTTGTCATTCGCATCCACCGCCAGGCGCATGCGCGCAAAGACCTCGCGGTTGTTCCCGGAATTGTGCGCCCCCACAAAGATCAGCTTCTTGTCCGCCAGCACCGCCTCCCACTCGGGGGAAATCGAGGGCGCATTGCTCGGGCTCACCCAGATGAAAAGCCCATGCGGCACACCCTTCTTGTACTTCTTCGGCACAATGATGTCGTACTTCTCCATGCTCACGTCATACGGCGGCGGAGTCTCCATCGCATGCATGCGCATCTTGATCTGCGCATTGTCCGAAACCTGCGGCGACACCGTAAACGTGATCGGCGAGCGCACGCCGGGCTTGATGTTGCCGTAGGCGTTCTTGGTGGTGTCAGCGGCAAAACCGAGCGCAGCCAGGCAGGGGAGGATCAGGAGGGAGCGGAACATGCCCGCGATGAAAGCGGCTTCGCCCTCGGCTGTCGATGCTGAAATCGTGCAATCTGGCCGCTCCCCCCACCGTTCACGGGGCGCATGAAGCACCTACTCTGCCTGCTCCTCCTCGCCACCGCGTTACCAGCAGCCGACCGCACGCCCCACATCATCTTCATCCTGGCGGACGACCTCGGCTACACAGACGTGGCCTGCTTCGGCTCCAAGTACTACGAGACGCCCAATATCGACAAGCTGGCCTCGCAGGGCATGAAGCTCACCCGCCACCACCACTGCCAGAACTGCCAGCCCACCCGTGCCGCGCTCATGAGCGGCCAGTACGCCCCGCGCACCGGCGTTTACACTGTCGGCGGCATCGGCCGCTTCGAGTGGGAGAGCCGCCCCCTGCGCCCGGTGGAAAACGTCACCCAGCTCCCGCTGGAAAAGATCACCATCGCCCAGACCCTGAAAAAAGCCGGCTACGCCACCGCCATGTTCGGCAAATGGCACCTTGGCGAAGACGAGACCCACCACCCCGCTGCACGCGGCTTCGACGAGGCCATCGTCTCCATGGGAAAACACTTCAACTTCAAGACCCAGCCCAAGATCGAGCACCCCAAGGATGAATACCTCGCCGACTTCCTCACCGACAAAGCCGTCGATTTCATCCAGCGTCACAAAGACGCCCCCTTTTTCCTCTACCTCCCCCACTTCGGCGTTCACTCCCCTCACGAAGCCAAGGAAAACCTCATCGCCCGCTTCAAGGACAAAGCCCCTGTCGGCGGCCATCACGATCCGGTTTACGCCGCCATGATCGCCAGCGTGGACGAGAGCGTCGGCCGCGTCATGTCCACGCTGGAAGAACTCAAGCTCGCCGACAACACCGTCCTCATCTTCACCAGCGACAACGGCGGCGTGGGCGGCTACGCCCGCGAGGGCATTAAAAGAGGCGGCGACATCACCGACAACGCCCCCCTCCGCAGCGGCAAAGGCAGCCTCTATGAAGGCGGCACCCGCGTCCCCTTCATCGTCCGCTGGCCCGGCGTCACCACGCCCGGCTCCAGCAGCGACGTACCCACCATCCACGTCGATCTCTACCCCACC
This sequence comes from Prosthecobacter vanneervenii, assembly GCF_014203095.1. Lineage (NCBI taxonomy): Bacteria > Pseudomonadati > Verrucomicrobiota > Verrucomicrobiia > Verrucomicrobiales > Verrucomicrobiaceae > Prosthecobacter > Prosthecobacter vanneervenii. The sequence continues at coordinate 13,150 of NZ_JACHIG010000012.1, forward strand.
CTCGCCGAAATCGCCAAAGCCCCCCTTCCCGAAAACCAGCCCCTTGATGGCGAGAGCCTCGTGCCCGTCTTCCGCTCCGCCTCCGCCAGCCTCAAGCGCGACGCCATCTACCAGCACTTCCCCGGCTATCTCGGCGCAGGCGAAAACACCTGGCGCACCACCCCCGTCGGCCTCATCGAGCAGGGCGACTGGAAGCTCATGGAGTTCTTCGAAGACGGCCGCCTTGAGCTCTACAACCTCAAGGACGACATCGGCGAGCAGAAAAACCTCGCCGCCGAGCAGCCCGAAAAAACCAAGGAACTCCACGCCAAAATGCTCGCCTGGCGCGAAGCCATCAAAGCCCCCATGCCTGCCAAAAACGAAGCGCAGACCACTCCTGCTCCAAAAAAACAAGGCAAGGGCAAGGGCAAAGGCAAAAAGAAGCAGGAGAAGGCCGAATAGCCTTCACCCCTTCCGCGCCAGATACACAAACGCCGGCGGCACATTCCCCCACACGATGCGGCTGGTCTCCACGCCATGCGTCAGCTCATGCAGCAGCGCCCGGAACTGCCGGCCGCCCGGCAGCTTGTGAAAGCCCCAGTACGCGAACGTGGCAAAGCACCCGCCCGGCGCCAGGTGCGGCAGTACATTGCCCAAAATGGCCTCCTGCAGCCCGCGCGGAAACGCCGTCCACGGCAGCCCGCTCACGATCGTGTCAAATTTCTCCCCCTCAGGCAGCACCTGCGAAAAGTCAAACTCCTGCGCCCCTGCACACTCAAAGCGCATCTTCGGAAAGCGCGGCCTCAGCTGCTGCACAAAGGAGTCGATCAGCTCGATGCCCAGATACTCGGACCCATGCGGCATTGTGTCGGCGATCGCCGCCGTAAAGGCTCCCGTGCCGGGCCCCAGCTCCAGAATGCGTTTAGACTTCCACACACCCGCCGCTTCCATCATCCGCTCTGCCAGCGCCACGCTGGAAGGCGCCACCGCTCCGATGGTTTTCCAGTTATGGCGCAATTCTTTGACAAAGCTGACGGCAGACATTCGGCGCGGATGTTAACGAGTACCATTCATGACGCGAGGCTTTTTGCGGGCTAGAATAAACTATCGCGGAAGCTTTTGTTTTTTGATCTCTTCCTCGATGCGTGCCCTGCACTCCTCCGCATAGCGCGTGTAGGGATGCGCCGTCCCCAGGCTCTTCTTAAATCCTGCCTGCGCACGCTTCATCAGCGCCAGCGCCTCGGCATGCTTCGCCTGCGCCTCCTGGCAAAGCGCCAGGTTAAAGCAGCTCATGAAGACGTCCGGATGCCGCGCGCCCAGCACCTTTTCCCGCAGCGCCAGCACCGTGCGGTGCTCCTGCTCAGCCGCCTCATAGCGCTGCTGCTCCTGCAGCACCGCCGCGAGGTTGTTGCGGCTGGCCAGCGTCTTCGGGTGTTTGGCACCCAGCAGTTTTTCCCGCAGCGCCAGTACCGCCCGGTGTTCCTTTTCAGCCTCCGCATGCCTGCCCTGTTCATTCAGCGCGGTGGCCAGATTGTTGCGTGCGTCCAGCGTATCGGAGTGCTCCGGCCCCAGCACGCGCTGCCGCACGGCCAGCACCGCACGATACTCGCGCACCGCCTCGCCCGCCCGCCCCTGCTCCTGCAGCGCGGCAGCCAGGTTGTTGCGGCTGATGAGTGTGTCCGGGTGCTCCTTGCCCAGCACCTTTTCGCGGATGGCCAGGACCGCGCGGTTTTCCTTTTCAGCCTCCGCATACTTGCCCTCTGCAGCCAGCGTGGCAGCCAGATCACTGCGGCTCACCAGCGTGTCAGGGTGGTTTTTCCCAAACACCTCGCCACTGACAGCCACGATCTTCCTCAGCTCAGCCTCCGCCTCCACCAGCCTCCCTTGCGCAGAAAGGGCCGCGGCACTTTGGTAATGCTGATGCAGCACCAGCAGCCGGCCTTTATCGCCGGCACTATCCATCCCCTTCGGCTCAGCTTCCAGGCTGGACCATGGCAGCACGCTCACGAAAAGCGCCAGCGGATAGAGAGGCTTTAATTGCATGAAACAGAGTAAAGAATGCGAACCCCGCCAGGCCGAATCAAGACTAAAAATGGCATCCCCAATCCCAATTCGTCACAGGCCAAGCCCCACAAACTTTGAACAATGTTTTACCATGGGCATCCAACACCGTGACTGCTCCACCCGAAGCAGACAAGACGACACCCAACCCATGAAAACCCTCTTCAAATCCCTTAGTTCCGCCGCTCTTGCACTTTCCGCCGCTCTGCTACTCACGCAGTGCGCCAGCCATCGGACCACGGTGCGCACAGCTCAGTCCGCCACCCCGACCGCCACGGGCAATGTCTCGGTGCAAACCCTGGGCGATACCACCGTGGCCACCCGCAGGCTCATCCATCATCCGCTGACGAATAAGGACATCGGCAAAGTTTACGAGGAAATCACCATCGTCTCCCCTCGCGGCACTTCGGTGGAGGACCGCATCATCGTGCGCGCCCTGCCAAAGCTGGAGACCAACGTCGTCACCCGCTGATCCCAGCCCGGGCATGAGTTTCCTCGGCCCCTAGGCTGTACGCTTGACGTGTGTGGTGCTTTGCAGCGAGACTTCGTGCCACACACGCCATGCCCTACCTTCTCGATGCCATCGTCATCCTCGGTTACTTCGCCCTGATCATCGGCATCGGCCTCTCGCAGCGCAGCAAAAGCGGCAGCGTCGAGGGCTTCACTCTAGGAGATCGCCAGATCGCATGGTGGGCCGTGCTCGCCTCCATCCTCGCGGCAGAGATCAGCGCAGGCACCTTCTTCGGCGCACCGGGCGAAGGCTACGCGCTCAAAAACTTCACCTACATCCAGCTCATCGTCGGCTATCTGCTGGCGCGTGTGGTGGTCAGCGCCGTCTTCATTCCGGCCTACTACCGGCACAATGTGGTCAGCATCTATGAGTTCCTCGGCCAGCGCTTCGGGCCGCGCACACGGCGGCTCACATCGGCCATCTTCCTCGTCACACGCACCCTCGCCAGCGGCACACGCCTCTGGGTGCCCAGCATGCTCCTGGTGCTGGTATGGCATCTGCAGTATCCCGGCGAGACACTTTCTCCTACCAAGGAATTCCTCCTCACCGGCGGCGCATTGATCTTCGTCACCCTCGCCACCGCGCTCTACACCTCCATCGGCGGCATTCGCGCCGTCATCTGGACAGACGTCATCCAGATCATCGTCCTCATCTGCGCCCTCAGCTTTTCCCTCATCTACCTCCTCGGCCACATCCCCGGCGGCTGGGCCGGCGCTACCAAGATGCTCACTGGAGAAAAAGATCTCCTCGTCTGGGACTGGGGCATCAAAGCCGGTGCCGGAGTGTGGGAAAACATCAAAGGAATCCTCGAGCAGGAATACACCGTCTGGGCCGCCTTCCTCGGCTCCACCTTCGTCACGCTGGCTACTCACGGCACCGACCAGGACATGGTGCAGCGCATGCTCACGGCCAAAAACAAAAAACAGAGCGCCATGGCCACCATCCTCTCCGGCCTCGCCGATGTACCCATCACCCTCGTCGTCCTCGCCATCGGCATCCTCCTATGGGTGTACTACCAGCAGCATCCGGACACCACCCTGCCCCGCAGCGAATCCGGTATCGTCTCTGCCAACAAAGTCTTCCCCCACTTCATCCTCACCGTCATGCCCGGCGGCATTCGCGGCCTCGTGCTCGCAGGCGTTCTCGCCACCGCCATGGGCTCCCTCAGCACCGCGCTGAATGCCCTCGCCACCAGCTACGTTCGCGACTTCCACTTCCGCTGGTTTGGCGAGCCCGCCACAGACGCCGGCCGCGTCCGCGTCTTGCGCTTCGGCACCGTGCTCTTTGCGGTGCTGCTCATCTCCGTCGCCCTCGGCACCGCCTGGGTCACCACGCACAATCCCACCCTGCGCATCCTTCCCATCATCCTCGGCATCTTCGGCTACACCTACGGCTCCCTGCTCGGTGTCTTCATGGTCGGCCTCTTCACCCGCTCGCGCGGCAGCGACTTCGGCAACACCCTCGCCATGCTCGCCGGATTCATCGCCGTCGCCTACCTCAGCGGCCTCGACATCGACCTGCTAAAACTCTTCAACCCCAAGAGCACCTGGAAGCACGCCGACTGGGTCCCCGTCATCGAGTTCCCCTGGCGCATCATGTTCGGCACCGTCGTCACCTTCTCCATCGCCATCCTCTTCCCTTCTCAGCCCCAGCAGGACCGCGCAAACTAATCCTTCGCTTCCTCATCGTCGTCCTCGTCCTCCTACTCGAACTCGTCCTCGATCCACACGCTGCGAATCCATGCTCAGCTCCGACGACGGAGGGCTGATGACAGCCCTGCCTGAGCACTGCGCGCTCGCATGCCCAGCGCGGGCAGGTCACCCAGCGCTGGTAGGGCTGCTTGTCCTCAAGCAGCCGTGGTCTATGGCACATAATGCAGCAAGGTCCTGCGCATCTGTCCTCTTCGTCTTCCTACTCGTCCTCGATCCTTCCGCATAGCATTCACCACAGCGCGTCTTGCTCCAGAGGTTTTCTCTGCGGTCTTCTAATCTCTCGCGGTGTAAAATTCAGCCCCCTCCCCCCGCCCACAAAAAAAGCGCGGACCGTTTCCGATCCGCGCTCTTCTTGATTCTTAGACAATCGTGACGGCTCTCACCGCCTCGATCGCTCACCACTCTTACGAGTAGCTGGCCTGCTGGCCCTTGATGTCGCGCTTCTTGATCCACGGCATCAGGCTGCGGAGGCGTGCGCCGGTCTTCTCGATCGGGTGCTTCTCGCCGTCTTTCAGCAGCTTGTTGAACTTCTTGTAGCCCGTCTTCGTCTCGCGCACCCACTCCTTGGCAAACTTGCCGGTCTGGATGTCCTTCAGCGCTTCCTTCATGCGCTTCTTCACGGACTTGTCGATAATCTTCGGACCCACCTTCACGTCGCCCCACTTGGCGGTTTCGGAGATGGAGAAGCGCATGCCGGCGATGCCGGACTCGTTCATGAGGTCCACGATCAGCTTCAGCTCATGCAGGCACTCAAAGTAGGCCATCTCAGGAGAGTAGCCGGCTTCCACCAGCACTTCAAAGCCAGCCTGCACCAGCGCGCTGGCGCCGCCGCAAAGAACGGTCTGCTCGCCGAAGAGGTCGGTTTCGGTTTCTTCCTTGAAGGTCGTTTCCAGCACGCCGCCGCGGGTGCCGCCGATGCCGTGCGCCCAGGCCAGAGCGATCTTCTTGGCCTGCTTGTCAGCGTTCTGGTAGATGGCGATCAGAGCAGGCACGCCCTTGCCTTCGGTATACTGGCGGCGCACGATGTGGCCGGGGCCCTTCGGAGCCACCATGATCACGTTCACGTCGGCAGGGACGGTGATCGTCTTGAAGTGGATGGCGAAGCCGTGGCTGAACAGCAGGGTCTTGCCCTTCACCAGGTTCGGCTTGATGTCCTTGTTGAAGACGTCCGGGATCTTGGTGTCCGGCACGGCCACGAAGATCACGTCGGCTTTCTTCACGGCTTCAGCAGTGTCATAGACCTTCAGGCCCTTTTCTTCTGCCACCTTGCGGCTCTTGCTGCCAGGGTACAGGCCGATGATCACGTTCACGCCGCTCTCTTTGAGGTTCAGGGCATGAGCGTGGCCTTGGGAGCCGAAGCCGATCACAGCGCAGGTCTTGCCTTTGAGCGGTGCAAGGCTGGCGTCTTTTTCAGTGTAGATTTTCGCGGGCATATTAATTCTGGTTAGAGGGGTGCCGATACTGCTTCATAGGGGGGGCGGGGTCAAACGGCTTTTTCCCGGCCCGGAAAGGCCGCCATTGACCGCCCCCGCCCCGTGCGTAGTCTCCGCGCCTCCAATATGAAACCCACCATCGCTCTGCTCTGCGCCGCACTTGCTGCCGCCTCCCTCACCCAAGCTCAGGAAGTAAAGCCCGCCCAGCAGGCCGAAGCCCCCCCCGCAGCAGGACCCGTACCCATGGACAAAGTCAGCTATTTCATCGGCCGAAACCTCGGCGGAAACTTCAAGGAACAAGGCATCGCCATCGACACCACCGCCCTCGTCGAAGGCATCAAGTCCGCCACCAGTGGTGACAAGCCCAAGTACTCCCAGGAGGAGCTCATGGCCGCCATGCAGGCCTTCGAAGCCAGCATGCAGGCCAAGGCCGCCAAGCGTGGCGACGACGCCAAGGCCGCCAGCGAAAAATTCCTCGCCGAAAACGGCAAGCGCAAAGGCGTCACCACCACCGCCAGCGGCCTCCAGTATGAAATCATCAAGGAAGGCACCGGCGCCAAGCCCGTCGCCACCGACAAGGTGAACGTCCACTACCACGGCACCCTCACCAACGGCAAGGTGTTCGACAGCTCCGTCGAGCGCGGCATGCCCATCACCTTCGGCGTGCAGGAAGTCATCAAAGGCTGGACCGAAGCCCTCCAGCTCATGCCCGTTGGCTCCAAGTGGAAGATCTTCCTTCCCTCCACCCTCGCCTACGGTGAGAACGGCGCAGGTGGCGACATCGGCCCCAACGAAGCTCTCGTCTTCGAAGTCGAGCTCCTCGGCATCGTGAAGTAATCACTTCCATCCATAGTCATCTTTGAAGGGCGATCCGCGCAGGATCGCCCTTTTTCGTGCCGTTTGTTGCCATCCCTTCCGGCCATCCTCACACGCCCATGCCCGACTCCACCACTCCAGCGCCCACGCGTCTCCTATCCCTCGATGCCCTGCGCGGTTTCGACATGTGCTGGATCCTCGGCCTCTCGTCGGTCCTCACCCAGGTGCTCAATCGCACCTTCCCCAGCAACGAGACAGTGGCAGATCTCGCCGCGCAGTTCACTCACGTAAAGTGGGACGGCTTCCGCTTCTACGACCTCATCTTTCCCCTCTTCCTCTTCCTTGCCGGAGTCTCCCTTGCCATCGCAGTCCCTCGGCGCGTGCAGCGGGAAGGCCGCATCTCCGCGCTGCGTCACCTGCTCTCACGTGCAGTCACTCTCGTGGTGCTCGGCGTCATCTTCTCCGGCGGCATGAGAGACGGCTGGGACCACATTCGCTGGCTCGGCGTGCTTCAGCGCATCGGCATCGCCTCCGCCGCAGCGGGCATCCTCTCCCTCTGGCTCAAGCCTCGTGGCCTCATCGTGGCCGCCGCATCTCTTCTCCTCGGCTACTTCCTGCTGCTGCGCTTCGTCCCCGCACCTGGCATCGGTGCAGGAAACTTCGCCGAAGGCATGAACCTCACCAACTACCTCGACAGCATCTGGCTCCCTGGCCGCAAATACGACGGCGACCACGACCCCGAAGGCATCCTCAGCACCCTGCCCGCCATCGCCACCGCACTGCTCGGCCTCCTCGCTGGAAAATGGATCACCTCAGACACCGCCCCCTCACGCAAAGCCGGCGGCCTCATCATCTCCGGCCTCATCCTATTGGCGCTCGGCTGGGCCTGGCATCCCTTCTTTCCCATCATCAAAAAGATCTGGTCCTCCAGCTTCGTCCTCGTCGCCGCAGGCTGGAGCGCCATCCTCCTCGGCACCTTCTACTTCATCGTCGATGTTCTCGGTTTCCGTCGCGGCCTCGCCCCCTTCCTCTGGGTCGGCTCCAATCCCATCGCCCTCTACCTCTGCTCCGGCTTCGGCTTCTTCCGCACCCTCAGCGAGCGCCTCGTCACCAAAACTCCCCCGCCCTACGACTGGATCCCCGCCGCCACGACCTTCCTCATCATGCTCGCCACCGCCCGCTGGCTGCATCAAAGAAAGATCTTCCTCAAGGTTTGATCGAAGCAGAATCGCCATATCAACCACGCCGAAGCAGCCGCCCCATTTGGAGTGCGGTCGCGGAGCGAGGAACGAGCGCAGCTACCGCTTTCGGCGTGCCAGCCTGCCTGCACATTCCACAAAACACCCAAAGGCGGGAGCGGACAATGGTTTCGCCAGCACGACGGCCAGCACAGAATCAAAGCTCACCGGGAATCCCTCCACAACCATATCTCCGCGTTCATGTCCCCGCGAATGAACCTGCAGTCCAAATCCCCGCCTCAGAAATCTTTTCCCAGCCCCTGATTGTCCGAATGTCTGATCGTCTCGTTGCCTGGTTTCTCGCAACCACTGCCAACAAAGCCCCCTTCCGGCCAGCTAGACCTGTTCTCGAAAAGATTGTCATAATGAACCGGCGAGCGCAGCGGCCCCAGTGGCAAGGCGGGAGCGCCGCCTGCTATTTGAAGATAACAGGCAAGCGACTAACGCAGCCAATGGGGCCGCTCCGCCGTCAGGGCAATGTGACAAGATTTTTGAGAGTTGGTCTAACACTCCCCATTCCATCTGCCTTATACTTTTGCACGCGGCTCTGGGCTCCCGGAAGGGAGCAGAGAGATTAGCCGGTGGTGAAGCGAAACCGCGAAGCGGTGCAGCGAGAACCACCGGGCTGCCACAGGCATCACGCATATCTAAAGGCCGCATGCCGGAGGTATGCGAGAAGCCTTCACCCACCCAGCGCTCGCATAAAATCTGCACGCCCCTCTCGCATATGGACCACCTAGGCCTGCCCATTCAGGCGCCAAACAATTGCAGTAAAAGCCCGCCAACTAGCGCTGCGGTGCTTTCTTCGACCATCAGCCCACGACCGAGAGCACCGTCAAACCCACCAGCGAGTGGAACCACATGCCCCCAAAAGCTCAAGGCTCGAGAATGACCGTCGTGCTCAACGGCAAAGTCGTGGACGAGATCGACCTTACGACGCTGAAGGATGGCGAGATAACTCCCGACGGCTCTGCGATGCCGAAACGGCTCCCAGGCAAGCAGTGGTCCAAAATGCCACTCAAAGACCGCATAGGCTTCAATTGCAGACGTGCGGATGCTGGCATTGAGTTTCGGAAGGTGAAGCTGCTGCAGCTAGGATCGAGGTGATATGATGACTGCGGCTTAAGCCGCAGTCACTTTTTCTGTCACCGTGGGGCATGTTTGGACCACTCATGGGCAGCAATGAACACTCAGATGATAAATCCCCCAGATGTCTCCGATGCCGAGCTTGTTGAACAATCTCGCGGAGGCGATGCCGCCGCGTTCGGCCTTTTGGTCGAGCGACATAAGTCGCTCGTTTATTCGCTGGCGCTCGGCGCTTGCGGGGATTTGCATCACAGCGAGGACATCGCGCAGGAGGCGTTTGTGGGTGCGTGGCGGCAACTGGGCGCGTTAAAGGAGCCGGGGAAGTTCAGGTCATGGGTCTGCGGCATCGCGCAAAACATCGCGAAAAGCTCGATACGTCGAAATGACCGCACGCCGACGGCACGGGTGGACGGGGCAAGCGGCGAAGATTTGCAGGTCGAGGCTTCCACGCCTGCGGAGCATGCCATCGACAGCGAGGAGCGTACGATTCTGCTACGGCACCTCCTGGAGCTACCGGTGCTGTATCGCGAGCCGATGGTGCTCTTTTATCGGCAAAACGAATCCGTGATCTCTGTGGCGGAGGCGCTGGGGATTTCCGAGGATGCGGTAAAGCAGCGGCTGGCGCGAGGTCGCGCGATGCTAACGGAGCGGGTGGAACGTTCGCTAGGCAGTGTGCTTCGCACGTCGGGGCCCACAGCAGCATTCACGCTGGCCGTGATAGGTATTCTCGCTGCCAGCCCGGCAACAGCTTCGGCTGCTGCTGCCTCAGGCGCGGGTGCGAAGCTGGCAAAAAGCAGCGCGATAGGCGGTGCGGCGGCTTTGCCTCTCATCACTGGAGCGGCAGGCATGTGGAGTCTTTTCCGCTCGCAGACTCAATCGGCACGCACGCCGCGCGAGCATCGGTTTGCAGTTTGGACGCTCGCTGGTGCCATACTCATAGGCTTGGCCGTTGCGCTGGTTTTCGGGCTGCGCGGAATTCGACTGATGGCGGGATCATCGTGGTTGGTGGCTGTGTCGTTTCTTGTGGGTGTGCTAATACAGTCAGCAAGTTTTGCTTTTGGGTTCTGGTATTACCACCGTCGTCAGATGATCCGGATAGCAGATGGTCTGAGTGCAGAGGCAGCAAGTTCCGTGTGGCGCATGGAGCCCGCTGACAAAGGTTTCTGGCCGGGTGTGATCGGATTCGCCGTGGTTTTAGGTTCAGCCTGCAATGTTCCACACTTCCTCGTCGTCTTGGGTTGGATGCGCACGCTGGTCATCGCCATGCCGCTCGCGCTGGCAGCAGTGGCTGTCGTTGCCCTTCTCCGCTGGCCGTGGGAGTGGCGACGAATTCTGATGGCTTTGATTGGCGCTTTGTTCCTTCAGTATGCCGGGCTCACTGCCTACATGTGGCAGCAGTGGTGCCAATCCAAGGAAGCCTGGCAGCACTCCATAGCGATCATAGCTATCCAATCGTTCTCTCTGGGCATATGGCTCGTCACCTTAATCGGATGCCACCTTTACTGGCGATGGGAAAAGTGGGGCAAAACCTCTCTCTGACCAGCCGTGGGTCAAGGCATGAAGTGTAGCGACGAGAGCACCTTGGTGCAGCCCTATAGGCTGTGTTAATCAGATTCAACCACACGCACCCTGATTCAGCTCAAGAATCCAGAAACGAAAACATGTGCCTGATATAGGACTCAGGCGCTGACAATTCCCTGACGCATTCTGCAAGCTCCAGCACGTAGCTATGATCAGGTGGTGCAACACCGCCCTCACTTCCCACCCGCCCACTTCACCGCATTCGTCAAAATCTGCTGATACGGCTTCAGGTCATGCACCCGCGCATCATGCCCCAGCGCGATGCCCACCACCCGTGCCTTCGGGTGCTCCGTGATCCACACGCTCGGATGCGACGCCTTGTACTTGTCGCTCGGGCTCGTCTCCGCCAGCACGGTGATCTTCGCGGTACCCGCCGGGATCTTGTCCGGCTCTGCATTCACATAATACAGCTCGTCCTCCACCGTGAAGCTCGCAGGCACTCCCGCCATGATCGCGTGCTCCGCCTTCACCGCCTTCACATCAAACGGATGAATCTTGTCATGACCGCGCGCACCACCGCCCACGATCTGCGCATTCAGCTCCGGCCATCCGCCAAAACCATACCACGTGCCAGGATGCAGCATGATAATCCCCTTGCCCGCCGCCGCGAAATCAAACAGCGCCTTGCGATACGCCGCCGTGTCGAAAAATTTCCGGTTCACGCTGATCACCGCCACATCCGCATTCGCCAGCTCCGCTGCCGCCTGATCACGGTCTTCCGTATAGTGCACCGTAAATCCGGCGCTCTTCAGCGTCGCCACATCCGTCTCGCCAAAGAACTTCGCAAAGTTGTGCGATGACCCGCCGCCGATGACGAGCACCTTCGTCTTTCCGGCCTCCCACTGCACCGGAGTCGCAGCCACCAACGGCCCGTCGCCTTTGCCACCTTCCTTCGGCCCGGCCTCTGCCGCACCACCGGCCTGCGCATTGGCTTTGGGCTTCGCCGCTGCCTCCACTTTCGCCGGCTCCGTGCTCGCGGTGATCGCCACCGTGCACGGCGTCACGATGCTGCCGCTCGTCTCCAGCGTGATCTTCTTCAGCGCGCCCTTCTTCTTCAGATTGATCGCGAAACAACGCAGCTGTCCGCGCCGTGTGAAGTCGCCCGCATCATCACTCAGCGGCACCTCAGCCTTGCCGATGTAATCGGCAAAGTGCTCTCCATTTTTCAGCACGATGCTCTCCTTGTCGCCGTCGGCATAATCAACATGCACCGTCATCGCCGGCTGTCCGCGTGCCTTGTCCCCGCCAAACGGCCAGCCCCAGCCGGCCACACCGCCCAGGAAGTGCAGGCTCGCGGCGGTGGTGTTCATGGCGATCTCCACCTTCTCAGGAAAATTCGCCGCCGGAGTCCCTTTGCCACCGCCCTTGAGGGCGATCAGGCTCGCCCCAGTCTGCGACTTCTCAGGGTCCATCACAAAAAACGGCACGCCATGCACCGTCACGTTGCCAAACTTGTGCAGCGTCACCGTCTCGTCCTTGGAATCCTCCTTCGCAAAAATGCCGCTGCGGCTGTCCGCATTGTAAGCCGTGCGCAGGTCCACCACCCGGAACTTCTGCTCCCCTCCGCAGATGAAGGCCAGAATGTCGCGGATGTTCTCCGCCCCCAGTCCTTCCAGCCCTTCCGGCATCAGGCTCCGACGTGTGTTTTCCCGCGTCGCGATGTCCGCCTTCTTGATCTCAAAATCACCACCCTGATTCCGCAGCGTCAGGCTCGCCTGGTTTTCCGTGATGATCACCCCTGCCAGCGTTTCGCCTTTTTTTGTGGTGATGTTCCAAGCCCAGAAGCTCGGATCCACTTCGCGGTTCGGGTCCACAATGTGCACCAGCAGTTCCGCCGGTCCATGTGCCCCCATGCCCGTGAGCTGCGGCCCCACATCACGCAGCCCCACATCTCCCAGCTTGTGGCACACAGCACACGCGGCAGTGAACATCGCCTTGCCCTTGACCGCATCCCCCGGCTTCTCCACCTCCGGCGTCAGCTGCGCGATCAGCTCGTTCTTCGCCTTCGCGTTCGGGCTCAGCTTGTCAATCATCGCATTCGCCTGCTTCGCCACCTGCTTGTTCGGATGCGTCCGCAGACGCGCAATGTTCCCCGGCCCGATCTCCTTCGGATCAATCTTCCCGTTCTGAATCGCTCCCAGCAGTGCCAGCGACGCCTCAGGCCGCTTCAAGATCGCATCAAACGCCTGCGTCCGCAGTTCGGGCTTCAGCCCGTTCAAGTTCGCTACCAGATCGGTGACACTGCCCTTCTCATCCATCGCTGTGATGATTGCAGCCTGCAGCGCGTTGGGAGAATCCGTACGGGACAGCACGCCAGCCACCTGCCGGCTCGCATCGCCACCGATTCCGACCAAGGCTTTGGCAGCCGTGATGCGGTCCGCGATGGCAGCTCCTTTGTCCTCCAGCTTGGACGTCAGACTCGCAATCTGCGCCTTCACCTCGGCCGCCAGCGCCCCCGCCTTGTCCCACTTCACCACCAGCGGCAACGCCGCTGCCGCAAGCCCAGGCTGCGCGAGTAGCTTCTTCAAAGAAGCCGTCAGCTCTGGTGTAAGCGCAGGCACATCATTCAACTGCTGCGCGAGGCCCTGAAGGATGATGATTTTCAGCGCATCAGCTTTAGAGTTAGCACAAGCAACAACCAGTGTCTCTGCCGATCTGGCTGACGGAATCAAAGCGTTCACGAGTTGTTCGACTCCTGCCGGAGCCGCAAGCGCCTCGGTGATGACTTCCTCTGCATGATCAGCCGTAGCGGCGATGACGGCAGAGCGCGTCCAATCGTTGGTTGCTGATGCAAACACCTTCAACGCTTCAGCCACGACTTTAGAGGCTCCGGATGTTTTGAGTCCAGCTTCAATCGTTTGATAAAGATCTTCTGGCGACAATTTCGTTCCAAATGTTCCCAATCCGTCTATCAGGACGTCCTGCTCCAGCGGCTTTTCATCGGATGGACGAAGTGCATGTTCGACTCGGGCAAGAGCGATTCGTTGAGCCTCCTCTTGCGGAGTAAGGACACGGTTGCTGGCGTTCACCTTTGAAATGAGCCCTGCAACCCGAGTTTTGGCTTCGTCGTAAGTCAGTTTCGAATCCAGAAGCCGAAGCGCCGTCTGTCTCGCCGGGCCATTGGGTGAAGTGCCGACGAAATCAAGAAGTTGATCTGTGCTCTTTTGACTGAGATCGGCCACCGCGATCTTCTTCGCCTCCTTGTGCTGCACCTTCCAGATGCGGCCAAAGTAATGATCACGGTCAGGCCGCACCGCCGCATTGGCCGGGCCGTGGACGGGGCCGCGCGTGTCATTGTGAATCACCGCCTGATTGTAGAAATCCACCACATACAGCGCGCCATCCGGCCCCACTCGGTTTTCAATCGGCCGGAACCACAAATCCTTGCTGCGAATAAACTCAGTCTTCTCACGCCCCGCCTCACGATGCGCCTTGTAGGTCACCCCATCCTTCTCAACAAAGAAATGACTCACGATGTTCAGCGTTGGCTCGGTGCAGAAGTAGCTGTAGTTCCACTTCTTTGGCCAGGCGCCGCCTTCATAGATCGCGCAGCCAGCGGCAGCCGTGTAGCTACCCACCTGGTCGATCTGCACATACGCCTGCTCCGGCCAGGTCATGAGCGGATACGTCGGCTCCTTCGGCAGCATGCCATTCGTGCCCATCACGCCGGGCAGTTTGCCCTTCGCCAGCACATACTCAGGCAGCACCACATGCAGGAAGTGATTCCCGCTCGTCGGCTGCGTGAAAAACACCTGACCATCCGAGGTAATGTCCAGGCCCCAGGTATTACCACCGCGGGAGGCATACTGCTCAAACGCACTGCCATCCGGCTTGAAGCGCACCACCCCGCTGCCGTCCGTGCCAAAATCCTTCTTCCCATCCGGCGAGGTCACATGCCCGGCGCTGTAACCATGCGTGGCATACACCCAGCCATCCAGCCCCCAGCGCAAATTGTTGATCACCGCATGCGTGTCCCCCGTGCCGAGGCCGGTGTAAAGCACCGTGCGCTTGTCTGCGACTTCATCGCCATCCGTGTCTTCGAGATACCAGATGTCCGGCGCCGCGCAGGCAATGACGCCCTTCTTGTAAAAGCAGAAGCTCGTCACGAGTTCCAGCTTGTCCGCAAACACATGCTTCTTGTCCATCACGCCGTCGCCATTGGTGTCTTCCAGCCAGGAGATGCGGTCGATCGGATCACGGTCGTACTTCTTCACCCATGAGCCGCTGTCCTTCCACTTCTCCACATTCAGCTCACGGCGTCCGTTCGGGTACTCCGGCGTCTCGCACACCCACAGGCGGCCCTTCTCGTCCCAGTCCACATTCATGACCTTGTTGATCAGCGGCTCCGCAGCCACCAGTGAGATGTCAAACTCCGGATGCACCTCCAGCTTCTCAGCCGCCTTCTCCGGCCGCGTCGGTCCGCCTTCCACATAGCGCAGGTTGTCCCCCAGTTCCTCCGGCTTGCACAGCTCATCCACATTGCTCCTCTTCCCCGCCCACGCGATCCCCCTCAGCAGCAGCGCCCGGAAATTCGGCCGGCTGAAGTTCGCATAGTAGTGCCCCGGGATGCTGACAAACGACCGGTAGTTGTCCTTCTCATAGGTCCACATCTGCGGCTGGATGTCATAGATGCTCACCTCCTTGCCCCCCTTGGTGATCTCCGTTGCCCGCTTCGCGGCCTTTTCGTTCCGCGCCCCGGACGGCTTGGGGGTGTAGGCCCCGGCCAGAATCCGGCACTCCGGCAATACATCCATGTCGTAATAAATTTCGTCATCCATTGCGAAATTCGACACATCTTTGGTGATTAAATTGTCGTGATCCGTGAAGTACAAATGCATCGGACCCTCGCGCCATTTCGTCTGCCCATGGTGCCATGACCCGCCGATGATGCCCTTGAACCAGTCATGATCCTTGGAAACCGATGCCGCGTGGATCGTCACGATGCCGCCCCCGCGCTGCAGGAACTCCATCAGGTCCTTCCTCTCCTGCCCGATCTTGATGTCACCACCGCTGTCCAGATGCAGGATGAGGACATCGGTGGCATCCAGCTGCTCCTTGGTCGGAAATGCGTCACCGCCCGTCGCTTTCGCACCCCGTTCGTTCAGCAGCGGCACCCAGTCGCGCAAAAAGGAAGGATGATCATGCGCCCCCGGCCCGTGGGACTTCGGCCCTGAGCGAATAAAGACCCGCAGCGGCTCCGCCGCGAAGGATGATTGCAGGACGACGCAGGACAATGCCAGTGCGAGACTGAGAAGGAAACGTTTCATGGTTGGTGCGATGCTACGCAAAACCAACGCAAAATGGGAAGCCCGTTTTCGCACGGCACACTATCAGAAATGCACATGCACGGCGCTGCATCCCAAAGCAAAAGGCACGACTTTCGTCGTGCCCTTCGAGTGAAATGTGAAACTGAAACCGCCCTCTTTACTTCGGCTGTGCAGCAGGTGCCGGAGCTGCGGGCGCTGGGGCCGCAGGAGCAGGCGCTGCCGCCGGTGCCGGAGCGGGTGCTTTGGCAGCTTCCGGAGCCTTGGCAGGCTCAGTCTTGGCCGGGGCAGGAGCCGCAGGTGCGTCCTTCTTGGCGGCCTCTTTCTTGATGGCGTTCTGGATCTGTTCCATCACCTTGGCCTTCGCCTGCTCATCAGCAGAAGGAGCAGCGGCGGCAGGTGCAGCAGCCTCAGGCTTGGCATCGCCAAAGATCTTCTGGCTCTTGCTGCCGGTCTGGTGGCGGCTCACCAGCACGGCCAGCAGAATGGTCAGGCCAAACAGGAGGATCGCCAGATAAACGGTGAACTTCTGCAGCACGTTGGTGGTCTGTGCGCCCCAGACCTGGCTGGCGGCGGCGTCGCCGAAGGAAGCGCCAAGGCCTTCCTGACGAGGGCGCTGCATAAGCACGACGAGGATGAGCAGAAGGCTGACGATGACTTCCACTGCGGTGAGAATTCCAATGAAGATGTCCATAAGAGGGGGCGCGAATATGGGGGCACTTCCCAGCTTGGCAAGGGGGAGTTCCAGTTTGCACCGGGCCGGAGTCCGCACCACCAACCCACCCATAAATCAATGATAATAAATAAATTACATATCTTTAACCCCAAACTTCACCCCGCAGGCCTAGGACCGCCCCTCTCTTTACATGGCGTTTACAGACGCCGCCAGCCACCCGTCACACCGTGGCGGCATGAAGCCCATTCTAGCACTCCTTTTGCTCGCCACGCCGCTCCTGGCCCAGACTTCCAGGGCGCTTTCGTGGATTTCCCCCAACACCCGAATCATCCACGCCCAGCCGGTCCAGGTGACCCAGGTCGAGGCCCGCATCGACATCGCCGACCAGCTCGCCATCACCACGCTGGACATCGCCCTGCGCAATCCCACCTCCCGCCCGCAGGAGTCCGAGCTGCTCGTTCCTGTCCCCAGCGGGGCAGTCCTAAAATCCTTTGCCTTTGAGGGCGGCAACTCCGAGGGCACCGCCAAACTGCTGCCTCGTGAGGAAGCACGCCGAATCTACGACACCATCGTGGCACAAACCCGCGATCCCGCGCTTCTGGAGTTCGTGGGCCACTCCGTGGTGAAATCCAGTGTCTTCCCCGTCCCGGCCAACGGCACGCAGAAAGTGCGCGTGACTTATGAGCAGTTGCTCGAAGCTGACGGTGCCCGGCTCGACTACGTCCTGCCGCGCTCGGAGGCGGTGGAGTACACCGTGCCGTGGAAGCTCTCCATGCGCGTCAAATCCACGTCACGCATCGCTTCGGTTTACTCTCCCAGTCACGAAATTTCCACCAAGCAGCCAGATGAGCACACCGCCACTCTCTCCTGCGAAACCAAAGACCCCGGTGCCTTCCGCGTCTCACTCCTTCGCGAGGCGAAGGATGAAATGACCGCCTCCCTGCTGGCCTATCCAGATCCCAAGATCGGCGGCGGATACTTCCTCGTGATGATCGCACCGCCAAAGCCCAGGGCCGATGCGAAACCCATCCTGCGTGAAGTCACTCTCGTCATCGACCGCAGCGGCAGCATGGCCGGCCCCAAGCTGGATCAGGTGAAAGCCGCCGCCCTGCAGGTGATTGAGGGCCTGAACGACGGCGAAGGATTCAACCTCATCGTCTATAATGAAGCAGTCGAGATGTTTGCCGCGCAGCCGGTGGTCAAAAACGCCACCACAACGCAGCAGGCGCGGGATTACATCAGCGCGTTGCGTGTCAGCGGTGGCACCAACATCCACGACTCCGTGGTCGAGGCGCTGCGCCAGAAGCCGCTCGAAGGCATGCTGCCACTGGTGCTCTTTCTCACCGACGGCCTGCCTACCATCGGCCAGACTTCGGAGAAGGCCATCCGCGAGGCCGTGGCCAAGGGCAATCCACATCAGCGCCGCGTCTTCACCTTCGGCGTTGGCGTGGATGTGAATACACCGCTGCTAGCGCGCATCGCCCGCGAGACGCGTGCCAGCGCCGAGTTCGTGCTGCCCAAGGAGGATGTGGAAGTCAAAGTGGGCCGCGTTTTTGAGCGCCTGCGCGGTCCGCTACTCACACGCCCCATCGTGCAGGTGGTCGATGACCCAAACCGCGTCAGCGACCTCATCCCCTCTCCGCTGCCCGATGTGTTTGAAGGCGAGCAGATTCTGCTCTCCGGCACCTATCGGGGTGACGCACCACTGCACTTCCAGCTGCACGGAGACGCAGCGGAGGGAAAGAGGAAGTTCGACTTCACCTTCAATCTCGACAAGGCCAGCACCGCCAACGCCTTCGTGGCACGCCTCTGGGCCAGCAGCAAGATCGCCGTTCTCAGCGAGGCCATCCGCGATCTCGGTGCCGATGGAGCCACCGGCAGCACCACCGAGCTCGTGAATGAAATCGTGCGCCTCTCCACGCAGTTCGGCATCCTCACGGAATACACCGCCTTCCTGGCGGAAGAAGGCACCACCCTCGCCGCCGCCCCGGCCAATGCCAGCAAGGCCGCCTTCAACTACAACGACCGCGCCATGAAGGTGCGCAGCGGACCCGCCGCCGTGTCTCAGCAGGACAATTTGAAGAAGGGTGTGGAATCCAAGCAGCTCAACATCCGCAACCGCTTCCTGAATGACAAAATGCAGGCGGTTGAAATCACCAGCGTGCAGCAGTGCCAGGGCGGCGCACTTTTTAACAAAGGCAACCGCTGGACCGACTCGGGCGCCGCCAAAGCTGACCGCGCCCCGGACCGCACCATCGAGATCGGCAGCCCGGAGTTTGGCCGCCTCGTCGATGAGCTCGCTGCTGACAACCGCCAGAGCCTGCTGGCCCTGCGTGGCGAGCTCCTCCTGCAGCATCGCGGCCAGCTCGTGCTCATCCGCTGAGAATTTTTCCCCGTCAGTTCACCCCAGATCAACACACCACCATGAAAACAAAGCACATCCTCATCACCGCAGCACTCGCCGCCTGCCTTGCCCTCGCCAAAGAAACTCCGCCTCCACTTGCAGACAGCGCCGTGGAGATCGCCAAAGTCGAACCCATCGCCCCAGACACGCCGCTGGTGCAGATCGCCGTGCTGCTGGACACCAGCAGCAGCATGGACGGGCTCATCGAGCAGGCCAAGACCCAGCTCTGGAAACTCGTGAACGAATTCATCTCCGCCAAGCAGGACGGCAAAACACCCGTCGTACAGGTGGCTCTCTACGAATATGGCAAATCCTCGCTCAGCGCCGAACAAAACTGGATTCGCCAGATCCAGCCGCTCACGCGCGATCTCGACAAGGTATCTGAGGAGCTTTTCGCCCTGAAGACGAACGGCGGGGAAGAATACTGCGGCGCGGTGATAAAGCGCGCCACCAAAGACCTCGCCTGGGATGCCAATCCCAAGGTGTACAAGGCCATCTTCATCGCCGGCAACGAGCCCTTCACCCAGGGGCCGGTGGATTCCCAGAAGAGCTGCAAAGAGGCCATCGCCAAAGGCATCATTGTAAACACCATTCATTGCGGCGGCGAAGCCGAGGGCATTGCCGGAAACTGGAACCAGGGCGCGCTGCTCGCAGACGGCAAATACCTCGTCATCGACCAGAACCAGGCCATCGTTCACATCGAGGCACCGCAGGACAAGGAAATCGTGAAGCTCAATGAGAAGCTCAACGAAACCTACATCAGCTATGGCCGCGCCGCTCCTGCTGCGAGGTCCCGCCAGATCGCCCAAGATAACAATGCCGCCGAAAAATCCGCAGCAGGTTCCATGCTCCAGCGTGTCATTGCCAAATCCAGCAGCAACTACAGCAACACCAGCTGGGATCTGGTGGACGCCAGCAAGCAGAAGGAATTTGATCTCTCCAAGGTGAAGGAAGAGGACCTTCCGGAAGAGATGAAGAAAATGACGGTCGAAGAACGCAAGGCCTGGCTGGAAAAGAAAACCGCCGAACGTGAGGCAATCCAGAAGCAGGTGCTGACCTTGAACAAGGAACGCGAAGCCTACGTGGCTGCCAAGCGCAAGGAATCCTCCAAAGCCGACACACTCGACACCGCCATGTCCAAGGCCCTGCGCACCCAGGCGGAGAAAAAAGGCATTTCCTGGGAGAAGTAAGAAGTGACGAAACCCGGATGACGAGTGTCGAATGCCCTGTCCAGCCTGGCTGAATTAGGCATTCCCATTCGTCATTCATCATCTATTTTCCACGCCATGCCCGCCACCATCCTTGTTGTTGAAGACGATGCCGCCATCCGGCGCGGCATTCTGGATGCGCTCAAATTTGCAGGCCATACCACACTGGAGGCGGGCGATGGCGAGAAAGGCATGAAGCTGGCCCTGAGCTCCCATTTTGACCTCATGCTGCTGGATCTTGTGCTGCCGCATGCCAGTGGCTTTGACATTCTGAAAGCCCTGCGCCGGGAGCGCCCCGGCACGCCGGTCATCATCCTCTCCGCACGTGGCGAGGAGAATGACCGCGTGCGCGGCCTGCGCCTGGGGGCGGATGATTATGTGGTGAAACCCTTCAGCGTGCGCGAGCTGCTGGCCCGCGTGGAGGCCGTGCTGCGCCGCGCCCCCGAGCGCCAGCCCGTGAGCGAAACGCTCACCCTCACCGCAGCCACGATCGACTTTGGCCAGAGTGTGGCCCGCTTTGACAATGGCGAGAGCGCCGAGCTTTCCGAGCGTGAGCGCGACGTGCTGCGCTACCTTGCACTGAACCGCGGCAGGCCCGTCTCGCGCGAGGAGTTGCTGCAACGCGTCTGGCACATCGAAAACAAGCAGACCGAAACACGTACCGTGGACATGCACATTGCCAATCTGCGCCACAAGCTGCGAGATGATGCGGAATCTCCCCGCGTCATCGTCACCGTGCGTGGAAAAGGCTACCAGCTCGCCTGATTCCCAAAACTTCATGCGCAAACCGCTCCACATCTGGATCACCTTCATCGCCTGCCTCGGGCTGCTGCTCGCGGCCATGGCCTGGGTGAGCTGGCACACGCTGGCGCTGGAGCACGAGCGCGAGACGGCAGCACGCGAGGCGGAGGAGCAGGAGCGCACGCGGCTGGCCCTGTGGCGGCTCGACTTTCAGGCCAGTGCGCTCTTGATCCGGGAAAACTCACGACCTTCCTATGATTTCCGCCCCTTTCACTCTCCAGAGGGTCTGGTCAGCAAAGCGTATGACAATGTGGCCAAAGGTGAGGTGCTGCTGCCCTCCCCGCTGCTTTCGGAGGTACCCGAGCATGTGCTCCTGCATTTCCAGATGGATGCACGCGGCCAGGTCTTCTCCCCGCAGGTGCCGCAAAATGGCGAGCGCGCCCTGGCGCTGGCGCAGTTTATCAATGGCGATGAACTCATCCGCAGCGAGCAGCGCCTGAGCAGCCTGCGTGAGCTGCTGGCCAGACCCATGCAGGTGATCCAGCCGCAGCGGGAGCGCAGCTACCTGCCCTGGCAGAGCATGATGCGCAAAGCCTCGTCCACGCACGAGCCTTCGTCCGTGCTCAACCGCCAGCTGCTGGCCGAGGCGGCATGCATCACCCGTTTTGATTTTGACGATGCGAAGGTCAGCGAAACCAAAGGCAATGACGCAAACATGCCGCGCAATCCGGCCTGGAACGCCCAGCAGAGCCAGGCTGCTGCGCAGCAGCTCTCTCTCAACAGTTTGGAGAATTACTCGCGCAACCGCGCCGTGAGCCAGCAGGCCGAGGAAGCGATCAAGCAGCAGCCGATGATCAAGCTGAAGCAAGGATCAGGCACGCTGGCACTCGCCAAAGAAGAAGACAAGGTTCCAGCGGCCAAACCGGTGCCAGCACCAGCCCTGAAAAAAGCGGACAACGCTTCAGCGAGCAGTGCTCCGCCGCCCAAGTCAGCCGTGATCGCAGAAAAGGCCCCCGCTGACATGCCAGGCAAACAGGCGCTGGCAGATGCCTCAGCAGCAGCCTCCACGGCTGCAGCAGCTCCCGCCCCGCCACCAGCAGCACCGCCATCAACCGCCACCACACGCAAAAACGCCACCACCACCAACAGCTCACAGCCCTTCCGAGGCGTCTGGATCGGCGACCATCTCATGCTCACGCGCGAAGCCCTGGTGGATGGCGTGCGCATGGTGCAGGGAGTGTGGCTGGACTGGCCCTCAGTGCGTGCATCGCTGCTGCGGGAGATCACCGACCTCTTCCCTGATGCGCGGCTGGAGCCTGCGCCCAATGCCATCACGGGCACACGCCCGGATGACGATCCCCTGCGCTTTGCTGCGCTGCCGGTGCGCCTGGTGCCGGGCACCATCGCTCTGCCGCCGCTGCCGTTTTGGACTCCTCTGCGCCGCTCCCTCGGCATCGCACTGGCCTGCGGCCTGCTGGCTGCAGTG
This sequence comes from Prosthecobacter vanneervenii, assembly GCF_014203095.1. Taxonomy (NCBI): domain Bacteria; kingdom Pseudomonadati; phylum Verrucomicrobiota; class Verrucomicrobiia; order Verrucomicrobiales; family Verrucomicrobiaceae; genus Prosthecobacter; species Prosthecobacter vanneervenii. The sequence goes on from NZ_JACHIG010000012.1 coordinate 35,346, forward strand.
GCCGTGGGGCTGGTGCTCTTTGGCACCGTGGCGCTGAGCGAGCGCCGCGCCGACTTCGTCTCTGCCGTGACGCATGAGCTGCGCACCCCGCTGACCACCTTCCGCCTCTATTCCGAAATGCTGGCAGACGGCATGGTCACGGATGAAGCCCAGCGCAAAACCTACCTCGACACCCTTACGGCAGAAGCAGGCCGACTGAGCCATCTGGTGGAAAACGTGCTGGCCTACGCCCGCCTCGAGCGTGGCAGCGCCAAAGCACGAGCGGAAAGCATCACCATCGGCACTCTGCTGGAAAGAGTACTGCCACGCCTGCAGCAGCGTGCAGACGACTGCGGCATGACCGTGCAGGTGCAGGCCACGGAAGCAGACCGCAAAACCCAGCTGCATGTGGACGCTGCAGCCGTGGAGCAAATTCTTTTCAACCTGGTGGACAACGCCTGCAAATACGCGGCTCCCCGCGCCGCACAGCCCGTCATCCACCTGGAGGCGGACACCAGCGGAAAATTCGCCATGCTGCGTGTGCGCGACCACGGCGGCGGCATCTCCCGCAGCGAGCGGCGGCGGATTTTCCACCCCTTCCACAAAAGTGCCAGTCAGGCAGCCCACTCGGCCCCGGGCGTGGGCCTCGGCCTGGCCCTCTGCCGCAGGCTGGCCGCAGCCCTCGGTGGCACGATCACGCTGGACAGCACGCACAAGGATGGCGCGTGCTTCCTGCTGCGCCTGCCAAAGTAGTCACCGCTCTCCCGCCAGCGTCACTGCACCAGTCAGGATGACATTACCCGCATCATCGCGGATTTCCCCGCTCACCTGCCCCAGGGTGTCCAGCACTCCCTGGAGCGTGGCACTGAGATGCAGGGAATGACCTGGAGTGATGCTGCCCAGGATTTTGATCTGCCGCACGGCCGTGAGGCGGAGATTTTTGAGCACAGGCTCGCCCGGGCGCGTCTGTAGGAGAATGCCTCCCAGCTGCGCCAGCGCCTCGATCATGAGCACCCCTGGCATGAGGGGAGCACCCGGAAAGTGCCCTTTGAGAAACTCCTCGTCTCCTTTCAGCCTCCACAATGCTTTGGCGGACGTACCGGGAATCAGCTCCACAATCTCGTCGATAAAACGAAACTCAGAACCATGTGGCAGGGAGGAAAGCGCTTGAACAAGCTCGGATGAAGATGTCATGCTGAAGTCTCTTATTCACGATTCACCACCAGAGCAATCTCCAAGTCCACGATGCACACCGGCGTCCAAGGCGGGCCGTGCGCTCATGATCATCTGGATGGTGTTGGTCTTTGTCATCAGCATGAGCTATTGGGCCGTCGGCGGTCTTCTCTTTTTGCTGATGGGCGCGGTGCTGGCACCGATCCTCCCTGCGGACAAAACCCGCGCCCTGGGCCATTGGCTGCTGTACTGGGGCTTCCGCGGCTTCCTCGGCATCCTCCGCGTATGCGGCATCTATGAGTGCGAGTACGTCGGCTTTGAGGCGCTGCAAGGCATCACCGGGGGCCTGATCATCGCCCCCAACCACCCGGCGCTGTGGGATGCGGTCTTCATGCTTTCCAAAGTGAACGGCCTGCGCTGCATCCTGAAGGACACCCTGATGCACAACCCCTTCCTGCGCGGCGGAGCCAAGCTGGCAGGCTTTATCCCCAACAAACCTGCCCCCAAAATGCTGCAGATGGCCATCGAGGCGCTGCGCCAGGGGGACAGGCTGCTGCTTTTCCCGGAAGGCACCCGCACCCGCAAGCCTGAACGCCGCATCAATATTCTCCAGACCGGCATCGGCATCATCGCCACGCAGTCCAGCGCGCCTGTGTGGCCGGTCTTTATCGAAACTAACAGCGACTACCTGTGCAAAGGCTGGCCGCTCTGGCGTCTGCCAGACAAAAAGGTCCGCCTGCGCATCACGCTGGGTCAGCCCATCGCCAGCCCGCCGGATGAAAGCGCCGCCGCTTTCAACCAGCGGCTCTACGAGCTGTTTCAATCGCGACTGGGCAGTGCTTCCAAGGCCTGATGCCGCCTGAACTCAGGCATGCGAACACTGCGGTGAAATGCGCGCACGTTCACCACCGTTCCACCCAGCAACGATGAAACGCCTCTGCCTCACACTTCTTCTTTTCGCCTGCTCTCTGAATGCCCAAACCCCGGCTCCAACGGCCAAGCCAAAAGCCGCCGATGCGGTGGACAAGATGACGGCAGCGCTCAAACCTACGCGCATCCTGCCCTACAAGAAGGTCGGAGACACCGAGCTGCAGCTGCACGTGTTTGAGCCGGAGGGCTTTAAGCCGGGCGACAGCCGCGCCTGTTTCCTCATCATTCACGGGGGCGGCTGGACGGGCGGCGTGCCACAGCGCATGTACTCCTTTGCCGCGCATTATGCGAAGAACGGAATGGTGGGGATCAGCATGCAGTACCGTCTGCACAGCAAGAAGACAGGCGTAAGCGTTTTTGACTGCGTGAAGGATGCACGCTCCGCGATGCGCTACGTGCGCGGCCATGCGGCGGAGCTGGGCATCGATCCGCAGAAGATCATCGTCAGCGGCGGATCCGCAGGCGGGCATCTGGCGGCAGCCACGGCCCTCTTTGACAACGTGAACGAAGAAGGTGACGACCTCAAAATCTCACCGACTCCCAACGCCTTGGTGCTGCTCTTTCCCGTGATCGACACCTCCAAGGAAGGGTATGGGAATGAAAAAATCGGCGAACGCTGGCAGGAGCTGTCACCACTGCACCATGTGCACCCCGGCCTGCCGCCCACGATCATCTTCCACGGTACCGGAGACACCGTCACCCCCTTTGCAGGAGCCAAGGCCTTTCATGAGGCCATGCTGAAAGCGGGCAACCGCTGCGAGCTCGACATCAATGAAGGTGGGGCCCACGGCTACCTCATGCGCAGCAAAGAGCTGCACGACGACACCCTGCAGAAGACCGATGTGTTTCTGAAGTCGCTGGGGCTTCTGAACTGAGGCTTTCCCTGCGCTGCCAGCTTATTCCTCAATCCATACCTCTGTGCCCGCGGGCACGAGATCAAAGAGCTCGATCATCTCCTGGTTGCGCAGACGCACGCAGCCATGGCTTGCTGGGCGGCCGATGGCGTTTTCGTCATTCGTGCCGTGGATGTAGATGTAGCGCTGGTAGGTGTTGGCATTGCGTGGCTCGGTGCCATGCAGCCAGAGGATGCGGGTGAGCACAAAGTCGGATTTTGTGTCCATCCCCGGCACCCAGCGCCCGACGGGCTGGCGCGATTTGAAAATGGTGCCGCTCTCCGCGCCATCGCCATGCTTTTCTTTGACCACAAAGCGGCCCAACGGTGTCTTGTTGCTGCCTTCCGTAAAGCCGATGCCAAATTTCGATGTGCTGCACGGCCATTCGCGCACGAGCTTCATGCCATCATACAAACGCAGCCGCTGCGTACCGATGCTGACTTCGAGGCGTGGGGAGGCGAGATTCATGGCGATAAAGCATGATTCCTTAGCATACGTATGACTGCACGCGAGAACTGCGCCGGTGAACGACTGGCGCGCCTGTTTGAAAAAGCATTTGACGAATTAGACTGGTCGGTCTAATTATTCCATCATCATGAGCGACCGAACGACCAAAGAACGCATTCTCGACGCAGCCGAAGGGCTGATGCTCGAGAAGAGCTTTCATTCGGTCGGGCTGAACGAGATCCTGGAAGCCGTGAAGGTGCCCAAGGGCTCGTTTTACCACCACTTCAAGTCCAAGGAGCAGTTTGGCGTGGAGCTGTTGAAGCATTACGTGTCAGATGCCAATGCCTACAAAAGGCAGATGCTGCTCTCTCCCACGCCCGAGCCGGACCCGCTGCGCAGGCTGCTGAGCATGTGCGAGGGAACGATCTGCCGCGTGCTGGAAACGAAGGGGAAATGCCCCTGTCTGGTGCTCAAGTTGGCGGCTGAAGTCTCTGACATGAGCGAGCCGATGCGTGAGGTGCTGGCCGAGGGAAACCGCGAGGCCATCGCCATTCTGGAGCAGGTGCTGCAGGAGTGCCTCGAGAAGGGCAAGATCGCCAAATCCATCCGTCCTGCCGAGATGGCCCGCATCATTCACGACCTGTGGAATGGGGCCATGCAGCGCTCAATCGTGTGCCGTGACGTCTCCCCGCCGCGCGAGGCGCTGGATTTTATTCGCACACTTCTCGCGGCCTGATTTTCTTTTTAGCCGTAAATAAACCGACTGGTCTAATCTAAACCCAAACACATCCTATGCAACCCATCGCCCTCACCTCTGAAACTTTTGATGCCACGCTCTCCGGCACCGACCAGCCCGTCCTCGTGGACTTCTGGGCGGAATGGTGCGGCCCCTGCAAAATGATGGCTCCCATCCTCGACCAGCTGGCCAGCGAACAGGAAGGTCGCGCCACCATCGCCAAGGTGGACATCGACGCCTACCCCGACCTGCAGGCCCGCTTTGGCATCCGCGCCATCCCGACCCTGATCGTCTTCAAGAACGGCCAGCCCGTGAACACGATCACCGGCGTGAAGAGCAAGGGCTTCCTCGAAACCGCACTGGCTGCCTGATTTTTCCCCGAAAACCCAAACAACCCCCCCTCCATGTCCATCGACCTGACCCAACGCCCCCCGCGCAGTCCCCGTGTCCGCCTCGGCGGTTATGTCATCCTGCCCCGCCTGCTCGACAAATGCCGCGCCGAGATCGCCGGCAAGAACGGCGAGTACCATTACAACTGCCCGATGGATCAGCGCTTTCTGAGCTTCACGGGCATCGACCCTGAAGCACTGAAGGCCGAGGCCGCCAAGGGCCTGGGAGACGCTGATATGTTCTCCTGGATCGAGAAGACCGCGCTGCACAAACGCAGCGACTATGAGATCGCCCACTGGAGCGAATACCGCGAAAACGCCGTGCCGTCCGACAACGAGAGCCGCGAGTACATCAGCGCGCAGATCGCCAAGGCGGGCGGTGCGGCACGCGAAGACATCGGCACGTGGTTCGATTTCCTCGATTTCGACGACTACGTCTCCTTCGGCGGCAAAGCCTGAGTTCATCCCCCTGCAATCCCACACTCTCAAAACACACCCATTCAACAATATGCAAACCTCATTCCAAAACAAAGTCGTCCTCATCACCGGAGCCACCAGCGGCATTGGCAAAACCAGCGCACTCGCCTTCGCCAAAGCCGGGGCCAAGGTCGTCGTCAGCGGCCGTCGTGAAACCGAAGGCCAGGCGGTCGTGGCCGAAATCAAAGCCTCAGGCGGCGAGGCCAGCTTTGTGAAAGCCGACGTGGCCGTGGAGGCCGATGTGGCCGCGCTCGTGGCCAAAACTGTGGCCACGTATGGCCGCATCGATGTGGCATTCAACAATGCCGGCATCGAATCCACCGGCCACATCCCGGATGTGACCGAGGCCGATTACCGCCGTGTTTTTGACATCAATGTGTGGGGAGTGCTTTCTTCCATGAAGCATGAGATTCCTGTGATGCTGAAGCAGGGCGGCGGCGTCATCATCAACACCAGCAGCGTGGCCGGACACATCGGCATGGGCGGCGTCGGCGTCTATGTGGCGAGCAAGCATGCCGTGGAGGGACTCACCAAATCCGCTGCGATGGAATATGCAAAGCAAGGCATCCGTGTGAACGCGGTGGCACCTGCTGCCATCGAGACCGAGATGTTTGACCGCTTCACTGGCGGCAATGAAGATGCGCTCAATTACATGCGCAATCTGCATCCTGTGGGTCGCGTGGGGCGGTCGGAGGAGATTGCCAATCCGGTGCTCTTCCTGGCCAGCGATGCGGCTTCCTTCATCACCGGCATCTCGCTGAATGTGGACGGTGGCTTCCTGGCACAGTAACCTCCATTCTCTCGCGCCCGCGCTTTGCCTGACAGCAGAGCGCGGGCTTTTTGGTAGTTGCGCCCGATCAGCCTTGAATGGTCGCTCCTGCAGCCTTCATCTCACCAATAGCACTCGCGACATCGCCGGGCTGCAAGTTCACTCCACGACAGGCAGATTCGATCAGATTCACCTGGAAGCCTTCTTTGAGCGCATCCAGTACGGTGAACTTCACGCAGTAGTCCGTCGCGACTCCGGCGATGCTGAGCTCGGTGACGCCCTGGGCTTTCAGCCACTCTCCCATGCCGGTGGAGGCACGATGGCCGTTGTCGTAAAAGCCGCTGTAGCTGTCGATGCGCTGATTCATGCCCTTGGTGAAAACACGGGTGATGCGTCGTGTGTCGAGGCCAGGAGCAAAGAGCGCACCGCCGGTGTTTTGCACGCAGTGCACGGGCCACAGTGTCTGCGGCAGGCTGTCGAGGTCGATTTGTTCGAAGACATTCCGGCCAGGGTGATTTGCGGCGAAGCTACCGTGCTCTGCCGGATGCCAGTCCTGAGTGGCGACGACCAGCTCATACTGCGGCATGAGGCCATTCACGATGGGGATGATTTCATCGCCCCCTGATACGGCCAGCGCACCACCGGGCATGAAGTCGTTTTGGATGTCGATGAGGAGGAGCGTTTTCATATGGGGGGATTGTCAGGGGATGCGGCTGGCGCGCCACTGCGGCAGAGGTGGTCGACGAGCTTCAGCAAGGTGGGCAGACGAAACGCGCCGTGCATGGACTCGATGTGGCGTGCGGCCTCCTGCTGATCCATGCCGATGGCGGTGACAAAGAGGGGCTTCAGGCTCTCGCCACGGAAGACATGCGCTGCGTGGCGAGACTGGTCGAAGGACGTCTTTGCCACGCCGATCACCGGGATTCCTATGGCTTCATGCAGATGCCAGCCGAGGCCGGGCTCTCCGGGCCGGAGCCAGACATGGCCGTCGATGACAATCATGGAAGGCTGCTGCGGCAACTGCTTCAAGACGGCCAGTACACATGGCAGCTCCCTGCGGTAAAACTGCCCGGGCTGATAATCGGCCACTTGTGGGATATCGCAGAGGTACTGCGCACAGGCCTGCTCGTCCGCCCAGTCTGCAAACTGGATGGCGGCGGCCGTGGCTCCGTGGTCGTGGTAGCACACATCCACAGCAGTGATTAAGGCGTGGGAGACATTCACGATTTCGCTTTTTGAATGAGCTGCAGTTTCCGCTCATGCAATGTTCTTTCCACCCCGGCTGGATAAGCGTGCGGATGCTGAAGACGCTTCACGGTGGCGTGCAGATGCGTGAGCTGCTGGCGGCAGCGGTCCTGGATTTGCGGGAGCGTGGGCAGCGCGGCCACGAGTTTTCCACCTTTAAAAACCGGCTGCAACAGATCTTCATGCGAGCTCCCCGCTTCGATGACCTTGCTGCGCGTGGGATCGGTGGGATGCATGATCTCCACGGGCTCTGCGCAGCCGTGCTCCTCATCATAGATGGCATCGCCTCGGAATTCGCCGTTCAGGATAAAGCGCCGCACCTGCTGGATGCCGGGATTGCTCACCTTGACCGCATTTTCGCTGAGCTTGATCTTGGGCTCCCATTCTCCGGCTTCATTGCGGATGGCGCCTAGCTTGTACACACCGCCGAGCGCGGGTTGTGCACCGCCGGTGACCATTTGCGTGCCCACGCCCCAGACGCTGATTTTTGCGCCCTGGTGCTTGAGGCTTTCGATGAGGTTCTCGTCGAGGTCGTTGCTGGCCACGATAAAGGCGTTGGGGAAACCACCTTCGTCCAAAATACGACGAGCCTCGATGCTGAGCCAGGCGAGATCGCCTGAGTCGAGGCGGACACCGTTGAGCTCATGCCCGCGTGCGCGCAGTCGTTTGCCCACCTCCACCGCATGGCGCACGCCTTCGAGGGTGTCGTAGGTGTCCACGAGGAAGACGCAGTTGTTGGGCAGGGCCTCGGCGTAGGCATCGAAGGCCTCCAGCTCCGTCTCAAACGACATCACCCACGAGTGCGCATGCGTACCGCGCACGGGAATGCCGTGGGTCATTCCCGCGAGGACATTCGATGTGGCTGAGCAGCCGCCGATGAAGGCCGCGCGGCTGGCCATCACAGCGCCCTCCGGCCCCTGCGCACGCCGCAGGCCAAACTCCAGCACCTGCTCTCCCTGCGCCGCCAGGCACACGCGCGCCGACTTGGTGGCGATGAGCGTCTGGAAGTTGATCATATTAAGCAGCGCCGTCTCCGCCAACTGCGCCTGCACCAGCGGACCGCGAATGCGCAGCAGCGGCTCATGTGGGAAAACAACGGTGCCTTCTGGAATGGCATCCACATCGCAACGCCATTCGAGCGTGCCGAGGTAGTCGAGAAAGCCGCGATCAAAGAGCGGCTTCCCATCCCGCCCCGGCAGCGTGGCCAGATACTCCAGCTCCGCCGTGCTGAAGCGAAATCCCTGCAGCCACTTCACCACATCTCCAAGTCCTGCCGCGATGGCATAGCCGCTCGAAAACGGCAGCTTTCGGAAAAACAAATGAAACACCGCCTCCTGCTCCGCCTTGCCGCATTTCCAGTATCCGGCGGCCATGGTGAGTTGGTAAAGATCTGTGAGGAGAGGGCTGGTGGTCATTGGGGGAGTGATTAAAGGCTGTCGTTGAGGTAGTCAGCAAGACGCGGATTGATCCGGCGTGCGAAAATTCCGTGATACCACGGCGATCGCATCTGCAATGCAATCACCAGGATCGTCACCGGAGCCTGCCAAAGTAGCGACGGTGCAGGATCAAATACCTCCATGAGAAAATGCACCGCCACATTGAGCACAAACACCAGCGCCCACAGCAGCTCCAGCCGCCGCCAGACAAGGAAGACATTGCAGAACAAGAAGAAGTGCCCAACAGCAGCCGGAACCACCCACCAGAGCGCAAAATCCTTGCCCACCAGCCACCAGGTCAATCCTGCGGCAAGTAGAAGCACGCATGCGTCGCTCATGGAAAAGCGGAAGCCGTGATGACGCCGTGCTGTTTGATGGTTGGGTGTCATGATGGCAAATGTCGTGTCTATTAAATTTCAATTCCCGTCGCTGTGCCCCCAGCGGAAGTGCAGCGCCTCCACCTCGTCAATAACGGAGGAGGTGGTTGTTCGCACGCTGCCGTCTGCGACCAGATTGAGGAATGCCATGGCATCGCCAAATGGCACGCGCCCATCTTCAGCACCATAGTGAAGAATGATCCTGCCTATGCCTGCCATGTGCGCGGCGAGGATCTGCAGCAGCCCCATCAGCGTGCGGTTGCCACCGAAGGCACCGCAGCCCCACCAGCCGGTGTGGATTTCAACATCGCTCGCTGGCACCTTCCCGCGCTGAGATTCAAGCCGGGCTGCAACAAATCCGTTGTACGCCGTTTGCAGAATATCCGTGATCTGCATGCGAGTGTAGGTGCCGGTGCCGGTCGGCGAAGAGATCGCCAGTATGTTTGAGGGAACCGCTGGTTTAAGCACCGTGAGCGCACTCATCACCTGCTCCAACGTGGCTTTGCCAAAGTCGTTCCCATACAGCGGGCTGAGGTTTGTGACCGCACCGCCAAAAAGACCTTCCAGCCAGCCACGCAACCCGGACTTGGCAGGTGCGGCCCTACCAGCCAGATCCAGCACGCACTGTCGCGGCACATGAGCGACCAGCACCGGTGTGCTCACCCCATCGGCACGTGTAAGCGCTGGCAGTTCGTCATGCAGAAGCGCCTCTCGTATAGATCCCAAGATCGGATGTTCCATCACCTGCCATTCATCCTGCGCCATCAGGGGTGATCCATACGCAGCGAACAGACGCGGATCAGCAAAGTTCAGATGCCATACACCTGCATTTGAGGTGCTGTAGGTGAAGAAACCAGGCTCAGCCCTCACTGTGCAGCTCCCAAGCCTCACCTCTTCCGGCAGCAGCCCCATGCTCCAGCGTGTGAGATGAACGCGCCCCTGCGGATGCCCGCCTTCCTCAAGCACACGTTTGTAAACGGCTTGCTTGTGCGCATGCCGCCACACCGGAGGAAAATCTGCCGCCAGTTGCGCGGCATCCCATTCCATTTCTTGAAGCAAAGCAGGTTGGTTCATGGCTGCGACATCAGTTCGAATGGGAGTCCATGCTTTTATGCGATCAGCTTTTGATAGATGTCCAAAAACTTCCGGCCGATGCAGCAAAACACCACCCTCTTGATTGACGAGGGACGAGCCACGAAATCACGCACCGTTTTCACGGCTATGTCCGCTGCCTGCTCATATGGGAACCGAAAAGCGCCTGTTGAGATGGCCGGAAATGCAATGCTATTCAGCTCGTACTCCGCAGCGAGCGTCAGCGAGTTTTCGTAGCAGGCGCGAAGCAAATCTGGCTCCCCTTCACCTCCACCGTGCCAAATCGGACCCACCGTATGGATGACATGCCGAGCTTTCAGTCGGTAGCCTTTCGTTATCTTTGCTTCCCCCGTTTCACAGCCCTTGAGAGCACGGCATTCCGTCAGCAGCATAGGCCCTGCCGCATCATGAATGGCACCATCCACCCCGCCGCCGCCGAGGAGGGAGGAGTTGGCGGCGTTGACGATGGCATCGACATCGAGGGTGGTAATGTCGGCCTGGAGGGCTACAAGAGTGGTTTTCATGAATGAGGGAAGCGAATGAATTTCACCGGCACCTGCTCCACGAGCCACACGCCGTTGGTGCTGCGGTAGAAGGTGTGGCCAGCATCGTGCATGGCAGTGGCCAGGATGGTGAGGAGCACGGGTTTGCCATGACGTGCGCCGACGTCCATCGTCATCTTGGTTTCGCCGGAGAGATGAACGTGATGGCGCTGCATCTTGAGCAAGCCCTGAGTGCGGATGGAGTCGAGGAAGCGGGTGGCGGTGCCATGGTAAAGGACATTGGGCGGTACCTGCGGCTCGTAGGCGAGATCAATCTCCACCGAGTGGCCCTGACATGCGCGGATGCGGGTACCGTCTGGGCTGAACTCGAAACGCTTTTTCGCGTTCGTGTCCACGATGTGCTGCAACTGCTCGCGGGTGATGGGACGTCTTGCCTTGGCGCAGCCACGCAGCAGCTCTTCCACGCATGTCCATCCGGCGGAATCGAGGGTCAGAAAGGCCGTTTCAGGTTGATGACGCAGCACCAGGCTGAGAAACTTGCTGGCGCGGGTTGTTTGGGCGGGGTTCATTGAAATTCTAAATTGAGTGGTTCGCGGGATGCGAGCCACTCGGCTGGGATGCCAGCGTGGCCTGTGGAAAGGGCTACCAGGCTGCCAACGATGGCGCAGTTGGTGTCCATATCGCCATAGACTGACACTGCCGCCCACAGGGCTTCGGCATAATCATCGGAATGACGGCAGGCACACCACAGGCAAAAAGGCACTGTGTCAGAGGAGATTACCTGTGAGCCGTTGCCGAGAATCAACGCCGCGGTCTTGGGCGACAGCTCATGTGGCAATGTCAGCGCCTTTTTAAGCCTCCAGTAAGTTTCCGTTTGGGGCAGATTGGCCAGCACAAAACGGATCATCTCGAGCTCTTGCGGTCTTGAGGTGTCACGCTGCGCAACCATCCAGGCGGCTGCGAGCGCCACGGCTATTGCGCCAGTCTGACCATCCTCGTGCGAATGGGTGACTTGGGCAGATTTGCGGGCATGCGAGATCACCATCTGCAGATCATCCGCAAAATAGGCACCTATGGGCGCGGCGCGCATCGCACCACCATTGCCGCAAGAGCCTTCACCATCAAAGACACGACCTGCAGCCTCCCGCCAGGCCACGCCTTCACCAATCGCCTGCAAGATGCCACGAGCAGTGCCGCCGTAGCCGCGATCCGGCTCTCTGGCATACTCCTTGGCAAACTCTTTTGCAAGCCAGTCAGGCTCTATTGCCCGATGCTTCTGCAAGCAACGCGTGACGGCGACTCCCATCACGGTGTCGTCTGTGTAGAACCACGGAGGCGGTGGAATGAAGCGTCCTTCCAGCCGTTGATCAGCCGTAACAGCGGTGACAAAGAAAAAACTCTGTCCAAAAGCATCCCCCACGGACAAGCCGTCGAGCGAGAGCAGTGCGCGCTGAAGGCGCTGATCGTGGTCTGACTGATTATCGGCATTCATAGAGTTGAAAATTTTTGTTCGAACTTGGTGATCAGCTCCCGCAGTTCTTGCTGGCGTGGCAATGCGAGCCGCCATTCGGCAGGGATGGCATCGAAGCCATAGGCGATGCCGGCCAGACCACCGGCTACGCAGCCGGTGGTGTCGGTGTCGTCGCCGAGGTTCACTGCTTTGAGGGCGCAGTCTGAGAAGTTGTTTGTGGTGAGCAGGCACCAGAGAGAGGCGGTGAGGGTCTCCATGACATAGCCGCCTGAGTGAATGTGGAGTTCAGGCTCCGAAGCGAGATCCTTGCGAAGAAGGGTGCGGAAAGTGCCGAGTTCCTCCGCATCTGCATAGAGATGCTGGAAAGCCTCCTGAGCTGCAACCAGAGACGCAGCCGCTGACTCACCACGCACCAGACCGCGAACGACCAGTCCGTAAAAGACACAGGCCATCTTGGAACGTGCATGCCCGTGAGTGATGGCTGAGGCTTGCTCAATGCGACTGACGAAAATTTCGTCAGGGAGACACAGACTGGCCAGCACCACTGGCAGGATGCGCATGAGCGAGCCGTTGCCATTGTCGTAGAGTCCGCTGCCTCCGGCTTGCACTGCTGGGATGTCATGACGGATACGGAGAAGCGCCTGACGGGTGGCAATGCCAATGTCAAAGACCAACCCGCGCGCCGCCCAGTGCCCGAGCTCAAACCATTGAAGGAAGCGCTCGCCCATGTCCTGCGGATTGAAGCCGTCTTTTTCCACCAGGCTTTCAGCCGCACAGAGCAGCAGAGAGCCGTCATCGCTCCAGGTTCCAGGCAGTTGGCCGTGCGCACCACCGCCGCGCATGCCCATGACAGGATCTTTCTGCCGCGCCTCACGCGGGGCAAATTCTACGGGGACGCCCAGGGCGTCTCCGACCAGCGAGCCGTAGAGGCCGCCGAGTATGTGTTTTTCCTTGTTCATAGGTCGATGCCCACCGCAAGTGCGGCAGAGGTGGAGTGAGGACGATAAATTTCTTCGCAGGGCGTTTGCAGTGCTTGGAAGCCATTCTTGAGATTCTCCCGCTGCTCGATGACCAAGGGAGTGATGTCTTCAATGCTGATCAGCTCGCTTTGACCGTATCGGTGCAGTGTATCTCCACGCAGCCCCAGCTGGACAGCGCGCCGTTCAAGACAAGCACCCTGGGGGTCGTGGTCCGGATCCCATTGAAGACGAACATCCGATTGCGAGACTGCCTCCTGCCACTTTTCGTGAGCGTCAAAGCGACTGGCGGCGAAAGATGATGCCACTGAAGCTTCGAGGATTTCGTCGAAAAAGGTACGTTTCACGCGCACCGCCAGAATATGCTCCTGGCCCTCCTTCGATGCCCAACCCGAACGAAACATCATCCAAAGAAAATTGGGTTTGATCCAACTCATACGCGAAAAGCTGAACTCGCCACCAAAGCGCTGATGCTCGACAGCGAAGCGAGCGATGGCCGGACGATAAGCCTGATAGACCACGATCGAATCGTCATCGAACTGCGCCATGATGTGGCGACCTGATTGCGGCCATGCCTGAGCCTGCCCGGCATAGGATGTGATTTTCAAACTTGTTTTCATTGTGTTGTCCCTTGAAGCCTTTCCCGCACTTCCATGAGGGCAAACCCCAGGAGGTTCAGGCCTTTCCAAAACTGAGGCTTTTCTGCATTGTCATCCGTGGCCAACATCCCGATGCCCCAAATGCGATCATATGGGCTGGCTTCGACGAGAACTCGATCACCAGTCTGAAGCAGAAAAATTTTCAGCTCCTCATGTTGGGCGAATTTCGCTCCGTTACCGCGCACGACAATATCCCACCGATGCTGCAACCACGTTCGGTCATCGAAATTGGCCACCTGCCGCCCAAGCTTCTTGGCTATGGCCGGACTCTTGGCGGCGACGATTTTTGAGAGTGTGGCGTCATCATGGAAAAGCCGCGCCTTTTCTGCCATCATGTAGTGCTCGGCAGTAGCGTAACGTATACCGTCGACATCGAATGGATGCCCGGCCCACCACTGGCTGAAGCACGACTTCGTCACAGACCCGTCTTTCGATGGAGTATGTCCCCAGAAAAAAGCCCACTTGGGACGCCATCCCTTCTGCATTGCCTGGCTGAGTTCGGTCTGTGTCCGCGGTAATGTCGTTTTCATATCTCGAAAAGGAATCCCTTCTTCTTGAGCTTCTCGTACCGCACGGGATCGAAGCGGAAGAGCTGGGCGGGGCGGTGGGTGCCTTCGCGGTGGGTTTCTTTGAGGGGGACGAGGAGGTCGTGGCTGAGGACTTTTTTGCGGAAGTTGCGCTTGTCGAGCGGGGTGCCGAGGACGCTCTCGTAGAGGCGCTGGAGCTGGGTGAGGGTGAACTTGGGGGGGAGGAGCTCGAAGCCGACGGGCTCGTAGCGGAGCTTTCCACGGAGGCGCGCGAGGGCGGTGGCGAAGATCTCGGCGTGGTCAAAGGCGAGCGGGGGGAGGTCTGAGACGGGGAACCAGCGGGCCTCGGCGGCGTCCGTGGAGGCGGCGGTGGTGTGATCGGCGGGTTTGGTCAGGGCGTAGTAGGCGACGCTGACGACGCGCTCGCGCGGGTCGCGGTCCACGGTGCCAAAGGTGTAGAGCTGCTCGAGGAAGACGGTGGAGAGATTGGTCTCCTCCTCCAGCTCGCGGCGGGCGGCTTCGTCGAGGGTTTCCTCCACGCGGACGAAGCCGCCGGGGAGAGCCCAGTGGTCTTTGAAGGGGGCGAGGCCGCGGCGGATGAGGAGGACCTGCAGGGCGGCCTGTGTGCTGTCGAAGCCGAAGACGACGCAGTCCACGGTGAGCGCGGCGCGCGGGTATTCATAAGTGTGTTTCACACACGAAGTAATGTGTGTTTTTTACACGAAGTCAAGGATGGGATTTTTGGAAGGGAGGAAGTTGTCCGGTTGGCTGCGACTGGGTGTGGGCGGTTTGGGGCGTGGTGAGGGGCGGGGCCGTTCGGTTCTCAGTTGCGGCGCAACTGAGCTACTTTGCTGGCGCGTGTTGAGCGGCCTGGGAGGAGGAGGAAGGTGAGAGAAAGAGGATGCTGTGGATGATGCGGCGCTTTGGAGAGGGCGGGGCGGATGGGTCGAGGACGAGTTCGAGTAGGAGGACGAGGACGAGACGAGGCCGCGAGGGAGGAGGAGTATGAGTAGGAGGAAGAGGAGGATTGGGGGGCTGCGCCCCCCAGGGCTTACCCGGTCCTTGCATCCATGCCGGGAGGGGGTAGTATCGCGGCCCCCTTGAACCAACCCCATCGTTAGAACCGTTAGAATATCATGAGCACCCTGAAGAATGTCGCCATCGTCGGAGCCACAGGCGCTGTGGGCGCGGAGATGATCCGCTGCCTGGAAGAGCGCAAGTTTCCCGTGGGCCAGCTGACCCTCCTCGCCTCCGCACGTAGCGCCGGGAAGAAGCTGAAGTTCAAAGGTGAAGACATCACCATCCAGGAGCTGACGCCGGATTCCTTCAAGGGCATCGACATCGCGCTGTTCAGCGCGGGTGGCGGCATTTCGCGCGATTTTGCCCCGCATGCGGTGAAGGCCGGTGCGGTGGTGGTGGACAATTCCTCCTTCTTCCGCCAGGACCCGAACGTGCCGCTGGTGGTGCCGGAGATCAATGCTGCCGATGTGAAGAACCACAAGGGCATCATCGCGAATCCGAACTGCACCACGGCGATCTCCCTGATGGCGCTGTATCCGCTGCACCAGGCCTTTGGTGTGAAGCGCATTTTTGCCTCCAGCTACCAGGCAGTGTCCGGCACGGGCGCGCAGGCGATTGAGGAACTGGCGAACCAGTCCCGCGAGTGGGCGAGTGAAAACCGCGCCTGGGATGCGGCAAAGCTGGACAGCAAGCCGCATGTGTACCCGCACCAGATCGCCTTCAACGCGATCCCGCACGTGGATTCATTCCTCGACTCCGGCTACACCAAGGAGGAGATGAAGATGGAGAACGAGGGCCGCAAAATCATGCACCACGACAAATTCCGTGCGTCTGTGACCTGCGTGCGCATTCCCGTCTTCCGCGCGCACAGCATCGCCATCAGCGCCGAATTTGAGAAGCCGGTGACCGTGGCCGCAGCACGTGAAGTCCTGAGCAAGGCCCCTGGCCTGGACGTGCTGGATGATCCGGCTGCCAAGCAGTACCCGCTGGCGCTGGACATCGCCGGTCGTGACAACTGCGCCGTGGGCCGCCTGCGCCTGGACTGCGCGCTGGACAACGGCCTGTGCTTCTGGGTGGTGGGTGACCAGCTCCTGAAAGGCGCGGCGCTGAATGCAGTGCAGATTGCCGAGTGCCTGCTGTGATGAGCAGCCTGCTCCTTTGAGTCAAGGGGCAGAGAAAACAGCCATTTGATGACCGGGGCGGACCCAAAGTCCGCCCCGGTTCTTTTATGGATTTTATAAATTTTAGGTGACCGGATAAATCGCGAGGGTAAATTTTCAGCCTCTTGCATGGTCCAACGCCGCTCCACAATCCTCTTCATCATCCTGGTGGTACTGCCACTGGCGCTGCTGGCGTGGCTGGGCACCTACCTCATCCGGGATGCTGAAAAGCGCACGGATGCCTCCATGCAAGCCATTCTGGCCGAGCGACTTAGCTCAGCAGACAAGCACCTTCTGCACGACATGCGGCAGCTGACAGACCGGCTGGATGAGTGGGGAGCGCAGAGCACCGGCACTGCAACCCTGATGTCCAAGCGGCTGGCCGAGCACCCCTGGATGGCGCAGACGTGGTCGGTCCCGGCTTCTGGGACAAAAGATGCGATCGAGTCATTTGCTGGAAAAGCCGGCTACGAGCCAGGCTCCATTTTCCGCCCTGAGGAACGGGTGCGGGCCATCCAGGATTCGACCCAAAACCCCGACAGCATGCCGCAGCTCATAGCAGTGCTGGAGGGTGGCGGGCCGCCCTTTCAGCGGGCGTATGCTCCTGAGCAGCTCTCCAGCAAGCGCAAGCGCTACTCTGAGTGGATGACGTACATCAAAATGCACGGCTACCATATTGATGACCGGCCACAGCCTTCTGAGGCGCCGATGAGCTGGAGCGGCTGGCATGTGGGAGACTGTGTCTTTATGTACTGGCACCGCTTTGCAGACGGGAGCCTGAGCTGTGCGCTGGTCAATCCGCAGATGCTCATGAATGCCCTGTTTCAGCGTCTGCCTCAGCCAGGGCTGGCGATCCCTCCAGGCAGGATGATGCTGACCACGGTGAAGGGCATACCCCTGCATGAATGGGGCAAAAGACTGGCCGGCTCCGAGGGCCCGCCTGCGGCGCACCGTGCCTGCTCTGAGCCGCTATCCCAGTGGGAGATGTCTTACACACCGGCGAATGAGGAGTTTCCAAAACCCTACCTCTTTCCCATCCTGCTCGGGGTCAGCTCAGGCATTGTGCTCGTGTTTGTGGTGGGGTGGCTGTATTTCCACGAAAGCGCACGCGAAATCCGTGTGGCGCAGCAGCGCGTGACTTTCGTGAACCAGATCTCGCATGAACTGAAGACGCCGCTGACGAACATCCGCCTCTACGCCGAGATGGCTGCGCACCGCGCGGAGTCGCAGGGAGACAGCATCGCGAAGCGCCAGCTGGGTGTGGTGGAGGCGGAGACATCGCGCCTGGACCGCCTGATCCAGAACGTGCTGAACTACGCCCGCCAGCAGCGCGACAAGCTGACGATCCAGCCCAAACAGGTGGCGCTGGATGAGAACGTCTCGCGTATTGTGGAATTCTGGAAGCCGCTGCTGGAGAACAAGGGCTTTGAAATCGTCACATGCCTGAACGGGCCCGGAGCGATCATGGCCGATCCGGATGCCATCGAGCAGGTCCTCGGCAATCTGATCTCAAACGTGGAAAAATACGCCAACTCCGGGAAGTGGATCGCCATACGTACGGAGCATGACGAGCGGAATACGCGCGTGATTGTGGAAGACCACGGCCCGGGGATCCCGGCGGGCAAGCGGCGCTCGGTTTTTGAGCCCTTTGAGCGCCTGCGCTCGGACCTGGCCGAGGGGGTCAGCGGCACAGGCATAGGATTGACCATCTCGCGCGAACTGGCACAATTGCACGGCGGCTCCCTCACCGTGTGCCCCAACTACCGCGAAGGCGCACGATTCATACTCACCCTACCCAACAAGCCATGACCAAGATACTCATCGCCGAAGATGACGACCATACGCGGGATGCCCTGCGCGAGGTGCTCACCATGGAGGGCTACGAAGTGATCCCCGCCAGCGACGGACTGCAGGCGGTGGATTTTTTCCGTGCTGAAAACCCCGATTTCGTCTGCCTGGATGTGATGATGCCCGGCCTGAATGGCTACGAGGTCTGCAAGCAGATCCGCCGCCAGGATGAGAAGGTGCCCATCCTCTTTCTGACGGCGAAGGCGGAGGAGATCGACACGGTACTGGGACTGGAACTGGGTGCAGACGACTACATGACCAAGCCCTTTGGGGTGAAGGAGATCATCGCGCGCATCCGTGCCATCCTACGGCGCACCGCCTCCCGTGGCGGCGGCAGGGGCGATGATGATTTCATGATGGATGACCTGCGCGTGGTGCCGACAGAGCTGCGTGCCTACCGAGACAAGGTGGAGATAGCCCTGAGCCCGCGCGATGTGAAGGTGCTGCGTCTGCTCTACGAGCGCCGTGGCAAGGTGATCGACCGCAACACCCTGGCCGACGAGGTCTGGGGCGTGGATTATTTTCCAGAAAGCCGCGCGCTGGACCAGCACATCTCGCAGCTGCGCAAGCGCATCGAAAAAGACCCGGCACAGCCGCGCATCATCCGCACGGTGCACGGAGCAGGATATCGGTTTGAATGAGGAGGGACGCATTGTGCGTAGAATGACGCTCGCCTCTGTCATTCTGCCGCCCATAATCGTCCTTTATCCTCATGCTCACTTTCGACGCCCACCTCGACCTCAGCCTCAATGCCCTAGGCGGATTCAATCGCGACCTGCGCCTGCCGGTGCATGAGATTCGTCGGCGTGAGGCTGGCATGACGGGGAAAGGGCGTGCCGGTGGCACCACAGCGTTTCCCGACATGCGGCGTGGCAAGGTGGGGCTCTGCGTGGCCACGCAACTGGCAGGGTGCATGCCGGGCCCCTCCCCCATCGCGGGATGGATGTCTCCGGAGCAAGCCTGGGCGGAGACGCAGGGCCAGCTCTCCTGGTACCGCGCCATGGAGGAGGCGGGGGAGATGAGGCAGATCACCACGGTGCGACAGCTGGATGAAATGGTGGCGCTGTGGAATGACAGCTCCATCCCCGATGACAAGAAGGCCATTGGCTACATCCTCAGCCTGGAAGGTGCTGACTCGATCCGAACGGTAGGCCATCTGGAAAAAGCGTGGGAGCAAGGCCTGCGTGCGATGGGGCCTGCGCATTATGGTGTGTGCCGTTATGCCCTGGGGCATGATCAGGTGGGCCCCCTGCCCGCTGGTGGCAAGGAGCTGATCCAGGAAATGGACCGCCTGGGCATGATCCTGGATGTGACACACCTGAGCGATGACTGCTTTTGGCAGGCGCTGGAGATCCACCAAGGCACCGTGTGGGCCAGCCATAGCAACTGCCGTGCGCTGGTGCCTGATCCACGCCAGTTTTCTGATGAGCAGCTCAAGGCACTGATCGAGCGCGGCGGGGTGGTGGGCGCGGCGCTGGATGCGTGGATGATGGTTCCTGGATGGATCCGCGGCAAGACCACTCCGAAGGAGATGGGTCTGAAGCTGGAAGTGATCTGCGACCACATCGACCATGTGTGCCAGCTGGCGGGCAATGCTTTGCACAGCGGCATCGGCACGGATCTGGACGGAGGCTACGGCATCGAGCAAACGCCAGAAGATCTGGACACCATTGCTGATCTGGCGCGCATCCCGGACATGCTGAGGAAGCGTGGGTACAAGGAGGAAGACATCGCCAACATCATGCACGGCAACTACCTGCGGCTGCTGCGTGGAGCCCTGGCGGAGTGATGCCACGAGTCAGACTCAATCGCAGCGGATTTTCTTCACACCGGCCTTAAGCTCTTCGACCGTGAACTTCACGGGCAGGAACTGCTCGATCAGCGCCATGTTCGTCCGCGTGTGGTCAGTAATCGACAGCGTGTGAAACACGCCGCCGCCAGCCAGCGCCATGGGCAGCAGCAGCTGATCCGCCAGATGTACGCCCACAGGTGCGGGTGAAGCCAGGTAAGAACGCAGGCCCTTCGCTGCTCCTGTGGCGACAGCTTCTGCCGACCGGCCCTGCTGGGCGATGCCTGTGCTGATCTCGCAAACGTTTTCAAAGCGTGCGCCAAGCAGGATGGCATTGCCAGGGCCGGTGCTGTCATTGGCATAGCGCAGATCGATCTGCCCCACCGGCCACTCCAGCAGTTGGGTGGCGGTGGCGATTTCGCGCTCAGCGATGTCCCGATGCAGGTGGGCATGCAGCACGCGGCCAAATGATTCATGCAGCGCACCGCGTTCGGTGAGCTTGAGCTTCTTCCATTTTTTGATGGGATGGATTTCTGCGGTGAGCACGCCGCCGCCTGCCTGCATGAAGCCATTGCGCTCCAGCGTGGCGGAGGCCTTCACACCCATGCTCTGGATCACCGGCAGGTAGCAGTGCTCGATGAAGTCAAAGGGCGGAGCCATGGGATTGTGCGTACCGCCTTCGATGCGAAGCGTGCTGGCCTTTTCCGCATGCAGCAGTGCTGGAAGCAGGGTCTGCAAAACTAGCGTGGTGCTGCCGCCGGAGCCGATGGCAAAGGAGTAATACCCACCCGAGACTTTGCCGGGGCGGAACACAAGCTCCACCGAGCCGAGCTCTGCGCCATCGACGCAAGCATCACAGACTTCTGCGGCGGCCTTAACGCAGGTGAGGTGCTGGCGCATGAGGCCCGGCTTGGGCCGCTTGCCACGAATGTTGGTCATCCGAAACGGAAGGCCGGTGATCATCGCCAGAGAGAGTGCCGAGCGCAGGAGTTGTCCTCCGCCGGAGTCGCCGGAGATTTGGAGGATGGGGGTGGATTTCACGAATAGAAATAAAATGTCATGTTTCTGACCTCGTGGGTCATTATGAAAAAGATGGTGCGCCTGCTGCATGTAGCAGGCGACAGTGATCAATCATCCGCCTCCGCCGCGTCCTTGATGACGAAGCGGGCCTTCAGTTTGCACACCTGCTGGGCCAGACCGGCTGCCTCCACGCTGCGGAGGACTTCTTTGAAATCCTTGTAGGCGTTGGGGGCTTCGTCGATCGGGTATTGGCGGGAGTTGAAGAGGATGTCGTGGGTGTCGAAGTCGGCGTCCACGGCCTTCTGGTCGAGGGTGCGTGCAGCGGCCTTGCGGCCCATGCAGCGACCGGCGCCGTGGTTAACGCTGTAGCAGCTTTTCACGGCATCGGGCTTCGCCACCATCACCACGGAGCCATCTCGGGGATTTCCCGGCAGCAGGATCGGGTGGCCGGTCTCGGCAAATGGCGTGTCTTTGAGAGCGCGGTGGCCGCCGGGGAAGGCTCGGGTGGCCCCCTTGCGGTGCACCCAGGAGAGCTGGTTGTCCACGACCTCCTGACGTGCGATGTTGTGGCTGATGAAGTACACAAGCTGGCCTTTCGTCCCTGGCAGCACTTCCTGGAAGGCTTCAAGAACGAGCGCATTGATGAGCATGTGGTTCACGGTGGCGAAGTTGGCCCCGAGCGCCATGTCATCGAGATAGGCGTCCGCCTCAGGCGTACCGAGCGGCGCATAAACGAGCTGCTTGTCATCGGCCGGGAACGACATTCCCCAGGTGCGGAAGAAGCCTTCCAGCGCCTTGAACTGACGCTGTGCCAAGATGTTGCCGAAACCACGGGAACCGCAGTGGCTGAGGAAGGCGACACGATTGTCCTGCAGGCCGAAGACCTCGGCGGTACGGCGCATCACAGGATCATCGGCAAGGTGCACGATCTCGCACTCACCAAAGTGGTTTCCACCTCCGTAGGAGCCGAGCTGAGTCATCTTGTTCTCAAAGCCAGGGAAGCCGTTGAAGGCACGCATTTTGTGCAGCCGATCGTGCAGGGTGGAGATATTTCCATCGTGGCCGACGTGCGCGCTGTCCTCGCAGCGCAGCGCCCACTCCGGCGGGATGCCGAGTGCTTCGCATACGCTTTTGCTCGCACCTTCGGTGCACACCTGTACACCGAGGTCCGCAGAGACGCGGCGCGATTTCTTAGCCTCGCGCTGACCACGGCCCGCGCCCGTGGGTGTGCGGGCCACGATAGCCTCGATGAGTCGGCGGCGGATCGTTTTATCCACGATCTCCTCGGCAGGAATGTCCATCTGCAGCAGGGACATGGAGCACTTGATATCCACGCCCACCGGGCCTGGATAGATATGCGTTGGCGAAACCATCACGCAACCCACCGGGGCACCGTAGCCGGCATGTGCGTCAGGATTGAGGACGAGATCGGTCACTCCTGGAGCGGAGCGCGAGTTGAGAGCCTGATCGATGCAGGTCTGGTCGAAACCGGAACGAATAGCATCGGTACCGATCACGGTGATCGGCTTGCCAGCGTTGTTGCGCGCAGGCAGAAAGGCTTCGGCTTCGTTGGTGATGTGGAATGGGGAGTCTGGCATAATGGTGTTTTGAAAAAGAAAGAGGTGATGAATAAGTTGGATTATAAACTGATGTGACTTTGAATGACTCCGAGCAGCTTCTGCTCGGCTTCTAAAATGTGACGTGACTGAAGTTTGAACCGGCGAATGGGAGAACCGGAACGAGTCCAGGCAAAATCACGCCATAGTGCAAGAACGGCAGGGCCGTCTGAAATACCCTGTAGGCGATTCAACAATGCCGCGCCGTACGCCGAGAGGGAGGCTTGAACCCGCAAAGCCTCATCGCAGAGGCTCTTCCTGATTTGCAGTTCGAAGGATGGGAGACCTTCCTCGCGTGCGAGCATCTCCATTCGGCGCACCCTCAGCCTGCCAGCACGCTCCTTGTCTGCACGAGTGAGAGATTTAGGCTTCAAATGTTGTGCACGAACCAGACGCACGCAATAGGAGCAAAAGCAGTCGCCATCGCTGACATAACGGTCTTTGGGGCGGGCTTCGATGTCAAAAGAGGTCTCCAAGTAAGTTCCGAAAAAGTTCGCAAATGGCGTCATCTCATCTGGCAGTGGACGGCATTCATCCGGGAGATTGTAGAAATGTGCTTCCACCCAAATTCTGGCAGCATGGCCTGCGTCCGTCACATCATGAGCCTTCATGACGGGAACAACCCCCTCACGAATGGCATTGCCGAGCCACTGCAAAAGCTTGAAGCAGCGGTTTTGGATGGAGAGCGCGAATTCAATGTCCGTTTTGGAAAGCATGGCTTGGCGTTGGTTGAGTGCGTATGCCAACCTCTATTGCTAGCCACGTGCCAAGTGCCTGAGGCTGGGGGAGCGAGTGAGGCTGGAGGCCTTGAAAAACAAGGGAAAGAAAACTTTTCAGCCCTTTTTCAAGACCACTTCAGTCCTTGCGTCTTGTTACATTTTATTATCTTATTGGATACATTTTTATCTTTAATGCCATCCTCCAGATCAACCATCGTCTTCGGATTCCTCGGTTCGAACCTGGACCGTGCCAATGGACCGGAAAGATGGTCAAAATGGCGGCCTACGGTGGCGATGTGTCAGCAGGAGGATTTGCTGATTTCACGGCTGGAACTGCTGGTGGAGCCGAAGTTTGTGGAACTGGCGCGGCAGGTGAAGGCGGACATCGAGAAGGTGTCGCCAGAGACAGAGGTGGTGATACATGAGTTTCCGTTGAAGGATCCTTGGGATTTTCAGGAAGTGTATGAGCGGCTCTATGACTTTGCGCGTGGCTTCAGCTTCGACACGGACAAGGCGGACTATCTGATCCATCTCACGACGGGCACACACGTGGCGCAGATCTGCTGGTTTCTGCTGAACGAGGCGAACTTCATCCCCGCGCGACTGCTGCAAACCTCACCCTCGCGTGAGGGCGGCCGCGATGCGAGCGCTGCAGGGCGGTATGAGATCATCGATCTCGATCTCTCGAAGTATGACCGGCTCTCCACGCGCTTTGCACAGGAGCAGGAGCGAACGCTGGACTTTCTGAAGAGCGGGATCGCCACGAAGAGCAAAAGCTTCAACAAGCTCATCGGGCAGATCGAGCTGGTGGCGGTGAACTCCAAAGCTCCCATTCTGATCATGGGGCCAACGGGCGCGGGCAAATCCATGCTGGCAGGCCGCATCTACGATCTGCGCCGCGAGCGCGCGGGATTGAGCGGCCGCTTTGTGGAGGTGAACTGCGCCACGCTGCGCGGAGACCAGGCGATGTCCGCATTGTTTGGCCACAGGCGCGGAGCCTTCACCGGTGCCCAGTCGGACAGACCAGGGTTGCTCAAGGAGGCGGATAAGGGGCTGATCTTTCTGGATGAAATCGGCGAGCTGGGACTGGACGAGCAGGCGATGCTGCTGCGTGCGCTCGAAGACAAAACCTTTCTCCCTCTGGGAAGCGACAAGGCGGTGCAGAGTGATTTCCAGCTCATCGCAGGCACGAACCGCGATCTGCGTGCGCAGGTGACCGCCGGCAAATTTCGTGATGATCTGCTGGCGCGCATCAATCTGTGGACCTTCACGCTGCCCAGCCTTGCAGAAAGGCGTGAGGACATCGCAGCCAATCTCGACTTTGAGCTGGAGCGCTTTGCCAAAACGCATCGGCGTCAGGTGCGCATGAACAAAGAGGCTCGGGAGGCCTTCCTGAAATTTGCCCGCAGCCCGGAGGCGAAATGGAGCGCCAATTTCCGCGACCTGAATGCAGCAGTGACACGCATGGCCACGCTGGCACCCCGAGGCAGGATCACCGTGGAGTGTGTGGAGACAGAAATGGCACGCCTGCGTGAAGGCTGGCGGGAAGTGAACGCGGACATGCCGCGGAAAGAAAATCCTGTGCTGACTGAGGAGCAGAGAGCGGCGATTGATCCTTTTGACCTGGCGCAACTCGACTACGTGCTGCAGGTCTGCCGAGAGAGCAAAACGCTCTCGGATGCGGGACGAAAGCTCTTCGCCGTCTCGCGCACCAAGCGGGCGAAGATGAATGATGCCGACAGGCTCAAGAAGTATCTGGCCCGCTTTAAACTGCGCTGGGATGACCTGGCAGAGTGATTGGGTTAAGCAGGCAGAGAGCACCGACTCATAAGAAGAGAACAAACTTGGAAGTTCGCCCTACATCTGCACGCACAGTTTCGCGATCTCGTTCTTGCTCAGCTCGCGCCACTTTCCTTTCGGCAGACTGCCCAGCTCCAGCGTGCCGATTTTCACACGCATCAAGCGGAGGACTTCGATGTTGAAGGCTTCCAGCAGGCGGCGGATGTGGCGGTTGCGCCCTTCATCCAGGATGACTTCGAGCCACATGTTTTTTTCGCCGGCACGGAGAATTTTGACCGCCTTGGCGGAGAGGTGGCCGCCTAATTCTTCATCCTCGACGCCCTGCCGGATCTGGGCGAGACGCTTTTCATCCACAGTGCCGCCGATCTGCACGTGATAGGTTTTGTCCACATGGGTGTCTGGATTGGTGATGGCATCCGCCCAAGTATTGTCATTGGTGAAGAGCAGCAGGCCCTCGCTGGCCTTGTCCAGGCGGCCTACGGGGGAGAGATGCGGCAGGCGTGAGCCCTCAAAGCAGGAGTAAACCGTCTCACGCCCGAGCTCATCCGAAGCACTGGTGACGAGGCCGCGCGGCTTGTTGAGCATGACATAGACCTGCTTTGCCTGATTGATGCTGACATCATCCATGATGATGATGTCTTTTTTGAGCACGACGGGGAATTCAGGATTTTTTCTCACCACGTGATTCACCTGCACCTTGCCCATGCGGATCAGCTCCGTGGCTCGACTGCGCGAGCAGAAGCCCAGCTTTGACATGGCGCGGGCGAGTCCGGTGCGGGTGGTGGGTGGCGGTTGTGACATGGCGGCAGAGTTAGCGCATGCGTGACAGCTTTGCCGGGGGAATCTGCTGGTGAAGAGGCCTGCGCAGGCAATAACTACAGCATCAACCTCGTTTGGAAATAACGAACCTCATGACTTCACGACGCGCAATCAAGCTGATCTTTCTCCTGCTTGCCTGCCTGCTGCTGACGTCTCACGCATCTGCAGCGACGATCGACGCCATCACTTTTGCTGCTGAACCGGGAAAGCTTTTTCTGCCTGCCAATGAAGCGCTTGATGAGCTAAAATGGCCGGTGGCCCGGGATGATAAAGGAAGAATCTCTCTGCTGAACGAAATGGAAGTGAAGGCCGGGACACTGCGCATCCTGCCAGATGGCACCGAGCTGGTAAGCACAGAGCTCCTGGCCCAAGCCGGAGCGCAAGTGACACCGCCGGATGAAGATGGCAGCGTCAAAGTAGGAGGGTTGTTTCGTGGTTTCGTGCTGAAGGCCGGAGCACAGCGGGTGGTGGTCAGCCTCAAGCGGCAGGTGCTCCAGGGGTGGCAGGGCGACCGCCTGGTGATGCAAACGCACATCAGCTCCGGCCGCAACGGACGCACGCCCGCAGGTGAATTCCACGCAGGCCCCTTCCGGACGGCCATGCACTATTCCAGCCTCTTTCAAAATGCGCCGATGCCATGGAGTGTGCAGATCAACGGCAACATTTTCATCCATGGCTTCACCAGCGTTCCCGATTACCCCGCCTCCCACGGCTGCATCCGGGTGCCGCTGACAAATGGCAATCCGGCCAAGTTTTTCTACGAGTGGGTGCTCAGCGGCACGCCGGTGAGCGTGACGAAGGATTAATACTCAGGCGCGAGGCTTCAGATCTCGCTCGATGTCCTCACGATCGACGCGATTGCGCGCCTTGATCTTGTGGTCGCGCTTGTTGCGGCGCTCGACGGTCATCTGGCGTTTCTTGCGTTGCTTGCGCAGCTTGGCGATTTCCTCTTCCAGCTTCAGGTAGCCTTCGTAGCGCTCGGCGTCCAGAGTACCCGCCTCCACAGCACCACGGATGGCACATCCGGCATCGGAGCCGTGTTTGCAGTCGCCGTATTTGCACTGCCGGGCGAGTTCGTCGATGTCGGCAAAGCGCTCGCGCAGCGTGGTCTCATTCGTCCACATCTGGACTTCCTTGATGCCGGGGTTGTCGATGATGATGCCACCTTTATCGAGCACCAGCAGCTCTCGGGCGGTGGTGGTGTGGCGGCCTTTGCCGGTGATCTCGTTCACCTCGTCCACCCACTGCCAGTCCTCTCCCAGCAGCAGATTGACCAGCGCGGATTTGCCCACGCCGCTGGAGCCGATGATGGCCACGCTCTGCCCGCGCTTGAAGTAATCTTTCAGCACCTTGAGCCCTTTGCGTTTTTTGACACTGGTCACATGCACGTCGGCCTCGGCATTCAATGCACGGATGGAGTCTGCGGCCTCCTGGTTCTGGCTGTCGGGATAGAGGTCGGCTTTGTTGACCAGCACGACCGCCTTGGCACCGCTGCGGGCGATGAGTGTGAAGTAGCGCTCCATGCGGCGCAGGCTGAAATCAGGACCCGCATCGGTCACGACGATGACTGCATTCACATTGGCGGCTATGACTTGCTCCTCGGCACTGAAGCCGGAGGCCTTGCGGGAAAAGCAGGTCTGCCGTGGCAGGCGGGCGCGGATGATGTTGTCACCATCTTCGCCTCCCACTTCCAGAGCCACCCAGTCGCCCACGGCGGGCAGGTCTGCATCGGTTTCGGCATCGTGATAAACTTTGCCGCTGAGGATGACCTCGAACTCATCAAAACCCTTGGCACCGTCTTCCAGCAACGCGCCGTAGCTGATCTTGTTGTCCCGGATCAGGCGCGCAGGCTTCCAGCCTTGGGCATGGTAGGGCTCAAAATGCTTCGCAAAGAAGTCATTCCAGCCCAGATCGATGAGACTTAGCGACGCCATTGATACATCCAGCGTTCGGAGATGACCTTCTTCTCGTCCTTCAGCTCCATCATGATTTCCAGCAGATTGGTGGCCTCAGGGATATCGAGCTTAAAGAAGGCGCGCCAGCCGCCGGTCTCGTTGTTCCGCATCACGCGCTTGTCCAGCACCTTGCCTTCGCCACCACTGAGCACCACGTCAATGTCCGGCGTCCAGTCTTTGGGCTTGCCGGCTCCGTTTTCACCGCCTTTGGCAAAGTCGATCACATAGAGGTGGTCGTCTGAGTCCATCACAAAGCCACGGCGGGAGCTGATGACTTTGCAAAGCGTGCCAGGCTCGTGCTGGTCCAGCCAGCTGAGCTTGTACTCCACCTTGAGAGGCTCCTGCGGGGTGGCTGGCAGGTTATCGGGCTTCCACATGGCCACGATGTTGTCCCAGGTCTCCTCGCCGCTGGAGAGCTCCACCAGCGTCACTGCACCTTTGCCAAAGCCGCTGATGGGCTGCACCCACACCGCAGGGCGGCGGTGGTAGTTGGCCTCCAGATCCTGGAAGTTATTGAAGTCACGGTCACGTTCGGCCAGGCCAAAGCCCTTCAGATTGCCGGTTTCAAAAATGCTCAGGCGCATGTCTCGGCTGACATCCAGCGGACGCCAGATGCTCGGACCGCCTTCGATCTCGATCTGCATGCCGTCTGAGTCGTGCACCTCGGGACGGAAATCGTAGGGCTTGGGGTGGGAGTTTTCACCAAACCAGAACATGCTGGAGAAGGGAGCGATGCCCAGCATCTTCACCGCCTTGCGCAGGTGCAGAGTGGCCTTGATCTTCATCTCGGTGCTGACGCCCGGGGTGGACTCAAATTCATAAGCCCCCGTGACACTGGGCCCATTGAGCAGGGCCAGGAGCTTGAAGGACTTGTCCCCCGGCTTGGACTGCTGAAACCAGAAGTGGGTAAAATCGGGAAACTCCTCGGGCTCACCGCCGATGGTGTTGACCGCCACACCACGCGCGGAAATGCCATAGCCGAGCTGGGTCGTCACCGCGCGGTAGTAACTGGCCCCCATGAAAACCATGAACTCAAAAGGATGCTTCACAAGAGAGTCAGGCGCCAGCACACGGAAGCCGGCATAGCCCACTGGATTTTTGGCGCCGGCAGGTACTTTGAGCTCGCCGTAGTCAAAGTGGCTGCCGTCAAAGGGCACGCCTGAGGTCTTGGTATCCTGGATATTGTAAAAGACGACGGGCTTCTTGAACATCCAGCCGGGGTGGAAAAACTCCACGCGGAAGACATCGCCCTGATCCGCGAAGAGCGCCTTGTCACGCAGGAAGCGGATCTGCCGGTGGCCATCATATTTCAGCCCCTCAAAAAACGGATCCAGCTGCTGGGAGGGCGCTTGATAAGGCTGCAACGCCAGCTGTGCGGCAACCTTTTCGAGATCGGCAAAGCCTTTGACCGATTCCAGGGTGACCTGGGCCGGGCTGGGAGATGCAGCTAAGATCAGGGCGGCAAACGGGAGGATGAATTTCATGCGGGAGGGGTGTGCTAGGATGCAGCACGCAGGATGCCAGTCAACCAGTGTGCCACAAGATACCTGCAGAGATCCCCGTCAGGGCACCAGGCTGATCTTGAGCCCGCGGAACTCCAGCGCCCCGGCTTTCTCGCCCTCAGGGCCGCCAGATTCGCCCCCCAAGCCAAAGGTCAGTTTTTCCTCTGCAATACAAGGATGGCTGGCCGAAATCGTCTTGCCATCGATCGTTGCGGTGATGGTTTCGCCTTTGAAGACGACTTTCACCTGATGCCACACGCCAGCAGCCAGAGCATTTGGCTGTTTCAGCAGCTCGGCGCTCTCGCCTTTCTTCGGGTGCGCCAGGATGCGCAGCTCACGGATGCTCATGACCAGGTGCACGATGTGCCCGCGGTCTTGGGAACCATTGAAGATGATGCCGGCAAACTGGGCTTTGCCCTCCAGACGGAACTCGCATTCGACGACGCCATCCTTGAGCGGGAATTTGCGCACCTTCACAGGCCCGTGACGGCGCAGTCCTGACTCAAACCCGCGCAGAATGCCATCCTTGGCCGTCCATGTGCCCAGGCCCCAGTACCAGTCTTTGGACAGGCCGTCGGCAAAGCTCTCTTCGAGCAAAGTCTTCACTTCGCCCCCATGGAGCTGAATACCCAGCAAAAGCATTAACCACACGAGCTGCCTCATGGCTTGGTCTCTCCGCTGATCTTGAGATTGCGCACCTTCACAGATTTCCCGGCAGCGAGCCAGCTCTGGCGCTTCGGCGTAGCCAGAAAGGCATGCTGCGCCTTGAGCTCCTGGCCGTCGAGATTGGCGGCCATCTGGTCGCCCTGCCACTCGACGCGCAGCTTGTGCCATTCGTTGGGCTTCACGGTCATCGGCAGCTTGGCGATGGTATGCGAGGGCTTTACGGAATCTTCCGCGATGCTCAAACTCGTGGCATTGACGACCACACGGCCCACATGCTTGTCTGAATCACAACCGACCAGAAAGCTGCCCGGACCTTCGATCAGGAACTCCACTTCGATGGTGGCGCTGGCCAGCCCCACTTTATGATGCAGTACGGGGATGTGTTTCTGCTCCGGCAGATCCAGCACGCTGAGCACCCCGTCCTGAGGCGTCCATTTTCCCTTGGCGATGCTGAATCTGGCTTCCAGCGGACCTTTGAAATCAGGCGTGGCCAGAACTGGCAGCGTATGGTCATGCAGCAGCGGTTTGGCGTCTTCCGACAGAGCGGCGGATGAAACGAGCAGACCAAGAGAAACGGCGAAAAGATGGCGGAGGTTCATGGTATGATGGGTTAAGAGCGAACGCCGTTCACAATGTTTTCTAGCGGCTCATTGCGCACAGCCGCCAATGCGATGCGGGCGGAGGTGCTGCGCATCTCGATCTTGCTCTCCACGCTGCAAAAGGCGGCATGGCAGGTGGCGATGAGATTGGGAGCCGCAGCCTCCTCCTCGGAGCGCAGGGGCTCGTCTTCGATCACATCGAGCCCAGCCCCGGCGAGGCGTCCATCATAAAGCGCTGCCAGAATGGCGGTCTTTTTAATGATGGCACCGCGTGCGGTGTTTACGACAAAGGAAGTGGGTTTCAGCAGGGCCAGCTCGCGCTCGGAAATCAGGTAACGCGTTTCTTCATTGAGCGGGCAGTGCAGCGAGAGCACGTCAGCCTGTGCGAGCAGTTCATCGAGGCTGCGGCAGCGAGTGATGCCGACGGCCTTGTCGGCCCCATTGGGCAGATAGGGATCGTGAAAGACCACGCGAAAGCCAAGCGCCTTGGCGCGCAACGCGGTGGCAGTGCCGATACGGCCCAGACCCACGATGCCAAAGGTGAGCGCGCTGAGCCGACGCAGCTTTGGTGTGACGCGGATGTTCCAGCCGAGCTGCTTGGCCTCGGCATCCAGCGGCAGGATTTGCCTGCAAAGAGCCATGGCAAGCGCGATGGCGTGGTCTGCCACCTCCTCGGTGCCGTAGTCAGGCACATTGCAGACGGCGATACCGCGTTCGCGGGCTGCGTTCACGTCCACACTGTCAAAACCCACGCCATTTCGGATGATGGCGCGGCAGTTCTTCAACCGGGCGATGCCTTTGGCGGTGAGCGGCATGTTGTGCCAAATGATGATGGCATTCGCCTCGCACACCTCATCGGTCAGGTCGGCGTCGGTCTCACAGAGCGTGCGGCTGATGCGCGCCGCGCTGCCGATGATCTCGCGCTCGATGGTTGAGTCGGGGTCTCCCTGCGGCGAGGTGGTCCAGTCAATGATGGCAATGTGAGGTTGGGACATGATGGAAAGTGATGAAGCGTGTGAAATGAAGGTAAAGCGTGAATGCTTGGCGGTGCCTTGCAGATCAAGGTGCGTCTGGGCCCACTTGATCCGGCGTCAAAGGTCCTCGAAGATCCACCTCATGGCTGAACTCCTCGGCTCCAAGATCAAGGGTGCCGCTGCGTGCATGACCAAAGACATCCTCCTCGATCTTCGCTTTTTGTTTTATGGCGGCATCAATCGCCGGGCTCTGAGCTGTCAGCCTCCACAGGGCGGGATTTCCTTCTGTCTTCTTCATCAAGGGATCTTTAAAATGGAACCACTCTTTCCATGCTGCCGGGGAGGGCGACTCAGGAGCGAAGCCCAAATTGTCACTCGCTTTCAATGCGCTGATCAGACCCAGGCTCACGATGGGTGCAGGCATGGCCTTGGTGTGAACCACCACATTGTTGATGAAAACACAGTCCGTGGGCAGCTTGGTCCATTTCTTGTCCTCTTTCTCAAAGCCGAACTGCAGCGGAGCGCAGTCCACCCAAGTGTTAAAGGCGACCCAACACCGGGTTGGAGCTGTCGCGGTATTGTCATCGTATTTCTTGCCGATGTTTTCGGTGGTGGGCGTGTCGTGCATGCCCGGCACCAGTGAAAAAGGAGCTTCATGACGTCGGCCGGTGAGACCCTGGAAGTAGTTGTTAAAGACACGATGCTCGAAACCAAAGAGCTTGATGCCGCCGAAGCCGGGACCGTCTTCGGTGGCGATGATGAAGTTTCCAGAAGCCACGCTGCGATTGCCCAGACGCATGCAGATGGCGCCACGGCAGTTGAGGATCGTGTTGTTGCGGACGATGTTGTCAGAGGATTTCAGGGACATGAGCTCGTCCTCTCCGCTGCAATGTTCGAGAAGATTGTCCTCGATCACTGTGAATGAACTGCACCCGGAAGCGCCGAGGTCATTGCCTCCGGTGCGGATGGTCTCATGGCCGTTCTCCCCTTTAGCAAAGACGACATCACGGAAGTGATTGTGGTCCACACGATCATGCTGGGAGCAAACCAGCGCTACGTCATCCCCACGCACAAAGACAGGGCTGCCGCGGTTGACTTTCCGCCCGAATGAGTTGTGGTCGATGCGATTTTCCCTGCTGTGGGCTCCGTCCACGGTCACCCAATGCTCCCAGTGGCGCGGCTTGGCACGCTCGGCAGGGTGGAAGACATTGCGTGTCACACGCACGTGGTGGCAGTTTTCAAGCAGCACGGACTGCTGGTCGGCATCGTGTTCAAAGACAAAGCCTTCGAGCACTGCATGCTCGCACTCCTTGAGAATGAAGCCGGCCGCTCCTGCGATTACTGCTTTTCCACGATGCTGCGCCCGGATCGTGATGGGGTTTTCCGGAGTTCCCTTTTTCCCCACGATCTTGATCCCACCTTTCGTGGTGTAGGTGCCGTCTGCCACATCGATGACCGAACCGGGGACCAGGGAAGAGAAAGATTTGCTGAATGCTTCCATCGAATCGATCACCTCCGCACTGGCGACAGCGGCGCTCAGCAGCAGGATTGTCAGGAACAGGTGGTATGGCCTCGTCTTCATTTCAGGAAGGCGACAAACTGAGAAGCCTGCCAGTGTCTTCCAAAAAAACTCCTTCTCATGCGAGGATGTCTTTGATGACATGCCCATGCACATCCGTGAGCCGGCGTTTGATGCCGTTGTTGTAAAAACTGAGTTTCTCGTGGTCGATGCCCAGCAGGTGAAGCGCGGTGGCGTGCAAATCGTAGCAGTAGGCCGGGTTTTCAGCTGCCTTGGAGCCAAGGTCGTCCGTGCTGCCATAGGCGGCGCCGCCCTGAATGCCACCACCGGCCATCCAGGCAGTGAAGGCACCGGGATTGTGGTCACGTCCCTTCCCCTGAGCCGCAGGCTGGCGACCAAACTCGCTGGTGCAGATGACGAGCGTGCTGTCCAGCATGCCGTGAGATTTCAGATCTCTCAGCAGCGCCGCTGCTCCGGAATCGAGAACCTGCCCCCAGTAGCCATGGTCACGCACCAAGTCTTCGTGACTGTCCCAGTTGGGGCGAATTTTTTTGGCCATGGTATTTTCGGCACCGCAGTAGATCTGCACAAAGCGAACGCCGCGCTCCACAAGACGACGTGCCAGAAGGCACTGCCGCCCGAAGGGACCGATGTCCTCGTGATCGAGCTGGTAGAGTTGTTTGGTGAGACTTGATTCCCCATGCAAATCGGTGACTTCAGGCGCGCTGAGCTGCAGGCGCGCGGCCAGCTCATAAGCGGAGATCCGTGCCTCCAGCTCTGTATTGCCCGCACGCCCGGCGGCATGGGCGTGGTTTAGCGTCTGCAAAAAGTCGCGGCTGGCCTCCTCGGAATCGCCGCGCAGTTGCGCAAAGCTTTTCGGTGGAAACAGATCCGCGATGGGCGGTTTGCCGGCATCCGTCTGCAAGATGGTGCCCTGATGAACGGCTGGCAGGAATCCAGCGCCCCAGTTGATCCCACCCCCAGGCGGCAGACCACGAGGATCCGGCAGCACCACAAAGGCTGGCAGATTTTCGCTCTCGCTGCCGAGTCCATACGTCACCCACGCGCCCATGCTGGGAAAGCCGGGCAGGATGAAGCCGGTGTTGGCCATGAACATAGCAGGGCCATGCAGCGCACTCTTGCTCTGCATCGAGTGGATGAAGGCCATGTCGTCCACATAGGTGGCGAGTTTGGGAAACAGATCGCTGATCCAGCGTCCGCACTGGCCGTGCTGTCGGAAGGGCCAGTAGCTGCCCTGACAGTTGCCCGGCTTGGAGGCGAAGAACTGCACCTTGCCATCCAGATCGAAGGGCTTGCCGCTACGCTTTGCCAGCTCCGGCTTGTAGTCCCACGAGTCCACGTGGCTGAGACCGCCGGGACAGAAGATCTGGATCACCGCACGGGCCTTGGCTGGTAATGGAGGCCGCTTGGCTGAGAGAGGATTCGTCGTAGCCTGCGCCTCGCTCAGCATTGCAGAGAGTGCGACACCACCCAGCCCGCCCCCGAGTTCCCAGAGGAAATCACGACGGCTGACAGCTTTCTTGCGACGACGGCAGGGAAAGGCGGGTTTCATAAAATCAGTCGATGTACACAAACTCGTTCGCATTCATCAGCATGCGGCACAGCGCGAAGAGCCCCTGCTCCGTCACTAGACCTGTGGCAGCGTGTTGTTCCTCCTCGCTGGGCGCCCGCTGAAAGCAAAGCTGGAACGCACGGCGGATGGATGCTGCACGCGAGTCGGTTTCGTTTTCGATGCGAGTGGCGAGGCTGGCGGCCTGCTGGAGCATGAACTCGTTGTTGCTCAGCGTCAGCGCCTGCAGTGCGGTGGTGGTCTGCGCACGCGCTGGTGTCAGGTTGGCGGGATCAGGGCAGTCCAGGGTGGACATGAACTGATGCGGCGTGGTGCGCACCACAAAACGGTAGATGCTGCGCCTCAGCAACTCAGGCTTGTCAGGCGTGAGGTAGTCGTAGATGGGGGCATAAGCCTCGGTATAATTAAAATCGCGGTAGCCGGGGCCGCCCATCGCTGGGTTCAGGGTGCCGGCCACGCTAAGCACGGTGTCGTGCAGGGACTCGGCGTCGAGCCTGCGCGGATTCTGTCGCCAGAGCAGGCGGTTTTGAGCATCGATCCGTCCTGCCGTTTCATTCGGCGCAACAGACTGCTGCTGATACGCGGCGCTCATAACGATGATCTTGTGCATGTGCTTCACGGACCAGCCGCCGCGCTGAAATTCAGCGGCCAGCCAGTCCAGCAGTTCTGGGTTGGAGGGTCTGTCTCCTCCGAGGCCGAAGTCGCTCGGCGTCGTGACAATGCCCTGTCCGAAATGATGATGCCAAAGCCGGTTCACGAGCACACGACTGGTGAGCGGATTGGCCGGATGGGTGATCCACTCAGCCAGCAGGCGACGGCGCTGGCCCTCGGGCGTTTCGTTTGTGCCAAAGTCGCAGCTGGCGTGAGGTGCCCAGGCAAAGGCACCGGGCTGCACCTCTTGCTGTGGGTCTTCGGGATTGCCCCGCCGCTGCACCCTGACCACAGGCGGCTGCGCTTCGCTCACAACAGCGTACACTTTGGCCGGATCTGCCTGCGCTTTGAGACCTGCGTCCAGTCTGGCGGCCTGAGCGCGCAGTTGTTTCAGTTTGTCCTGATCGGAAGCCGTGAGCCTGCTGTGCTCCAGTTCGGGTACCAGGCGTGCATCGCCCAAAAACAGCAGGTCGCTGCCGATGCCGTCGCCACCATCCGTAGCGATAAGCGTGAGCGTTTTTGCCGCCGCCGGGATGGCGATGTCCAAATGCGTGAACTCATCTTTGCGCATCTTGAGCTTCTGAAACTTGCGCTCCGCATCGACATGCACGGTGAAGTCCGCACGCGAGGCCGCAGCACCGGCATCTGCACCAAAACCGAGCGCTGCCGCCAGACGCATGGCCCCTAGACCGCTGCTACGGCGGATTTTCACGAGGTCAAAGGTGATGCCGCTGTTGGCATGCAGCCCGAGAATGGAATGATCTTTCTCTGCGTAATCAACTCCGGCGATTTTGGTGCTGCGCTGTGCATTTAGCGGGCCGTTTCTAATAATGTCCCACGTATGACCGCCGGTGGCAGGCAGTCCTTTGACCTCCAGCTTGGGGGCCACGGGCACCGGGTTCCGGCCATCGGGAACAAAGACCCACGAGACAAAGCGGTCTGTGTCTGCCACCTCGGCAGGCCACTCGATGCGCTGAAGGCGATTCGTCTGGATGTCGCGGTGATATCCGAGCTTGTTCGCGGTCAGATTACCAGTGCGCAGGTCGATGCCACGGCCTTTGACACCTCCGCCCACCATTGCTGCAAGATCCAACCCCTCCCCTGCCAGCTTGGCGATCTGCGCACGCGTCTGTGCCAGCTCCTTGCTCAGGCGCACTTTTTCCTCAGCCACGCGTTTAGCCTCCGCCACGTCCACATCGCGGTCTCCGCGTTTCACTCCGGCAAATACGGCCCAGAGGCGGTAATACTCCTCCTGCGTGATGGGATCGAGCTTGTGATCATGGCAGCGTGCGCAGTTGATGGTGATGCCCATCGTCGAGGTGATGACCTGCGTGACCATATCATCCAGATCGCCTGCACGGGCGGCGCGCCTGAGCATTTCGCTCTTGGTTTCCACCTGCCCCACAAAGTCCCACGGTCCGGCTGCAACGAAACCGGTGGCAATGACAGCCTGCGGATCATTTGGAGCGATCACATCTCCTGCGATCTGCTCGCGGATGAACTGATCGTAGGGCTTGTCGGCATTGAGAGATTGGATGACATAGTCGCGATAACGCCATGCGTTTGGCCGCAGCTGATCGCGCTCAAAGCCGTGCGTGTCGGCATAGTGGGCGATGTCCAGCCAATGCCGCGCCCAGCGCTCGCCGTAGTGCGGGGAGCGCAGCAGTTCGTCCACCAGCTTTTCATAGGCCTGGGGATCGGCATCTTTCACAAACTGCTCCACGCGCTCTGGAGCAGGCGGCAGGCCGAGGAGGTCAAAGCTCAACCTGCGGATCAAAGTGCGCCGGTCAGCCTGCGGTGACATCGTGAGATTCTTCTCTGCGAGCTTGGCGTTGATCCATGAATCGATGGAGGCCTTTTGAGCCTGCGGAGCCACAGGCTGCACCGCCCAATGCTGCAGGCGCTTGTCGGTGGTCGCGGCCTTGTCGGCGGCGTTTTCAGGCCAGACAGCGCCCGATGCAATCCATGACTGGATCAGTGCGATTTGTGCTTTCGAAAGCGGATCCCCCTTTGGCGGCATGCGCTCATCTTCCTGGGCGGAGGCGATGCGCTGATAGAGCAGGCTTTTGCCTGCATTCCCGGCCACGATGGCGGGTCCGTCGTGGCCACCTTTGAACGCAAATACCTTGGCGTCCAGCCGCAGCTCCCCTTTTTGCTTTTTTTCGCCATGACACTCCACGCAGTGCTGCTGGAGCAACGGTCGGATATCCTGATCGAAGTCAACAGCCCGCACGGATGCAGCTGCCATGAGGATGCAGAGTGCCGTTTTCATCGTTTTGCTTTGGGCTTTGCGCCTGTCAGATCTCGTGCGGCTTCTTCCATGTGGTGCTTCATCGCCACAGCCGCAGCATCGGCATCATGCGCTGCCACAGCATTGAGGATGGCGGCGTGATGATCGATGGCACGCTGCCTGCCCACATTGCCAATGGTGACACGGCGGCTTTCACGCCCCAGATCGGCCAGTGATTCCAGCATGAGCTTCAGGATCTCGTTTCCGCCGATGCGCGCCAGCGTGCGGTGAAAATCGATGTCCGCCTCCACCTCGTCATCATGCGTCTCAGCCGCCACCAGGCGCTCATGCACGATGCGCAGCTGCTTCACATCGGCGGCTTTGGCCTTCAACGCCGCTTGTCGTGCGATCTCCGGCTCGATCGCCGCGCGGGCCTCGATCAACTGGCGCAGTCTCTCGGCCGCCTCAGGCAGTAGAATGGCCACCGAGCTGCTCAGCGGTTTGTGCAGCCGGTTCACCGCCCGGATACCACTGCCATGGCGGATCTCCAGCAGCCCCTGCAGTTCCAGACGCTTGGTGGCCTCACGCAGCACTGTACGACTCACGCCCAGGCTCTCGGCCATCTGGCGCTCCGGCGGCAGCTTGCCATCACCGGCTTCGGCCTCATCCCGAAGCTGAAGCGCCAGACGAGAGCAGACCTGCTCCACGAGCGACGGGGCGGATTTGAGCGGGGAAATAATCATGCGATTGGTAGGAGGTCATACCAATTACGAAGATTTCAATTCATTCTTTCAGGCCAGATTTTCCATAGCCCTGCTTTCTCGCGCCAACCGCAGTTGAAACTTGAGCCTCCCCTCAATCGCGGGACAATGCCCGGTCCCACCTCCTGCCACGCCGCATGCCATTCCGCGACACTTTGCTCAATCTCGCCATCACCTGTGTGCTGGTGCTGATCATCGTGCTTGTGGCCATCCTCATGAAGGAAAACCACCCGCTGCCACTGCAGACACCTGCCCCCGCAGGGGGCTTGGTGCCGGGAGGGCAGGTGCAGGCAGACCCAGGCCGCGCCCCCCTGCCGGAATTCAGGATCTTCCCGAAAGCCCGCCTCATCGAAAGCCGTGCCAATGAGGCCGACACGCTGCGCGTCAAGCTGAGCGACACCGAGGACGAGCACATCTTTGTGCTCTACTATGTGGATGCGCTGGATGCCTCCCTGACGCACCCTCAACGCGTGCAGGACCAGGCGCGCTACTTTGGCGTGAGCAGCCAGCGGATCATCGAGGAAGGTCAGCGCGCCACGCAGTATGTGACTCAGCTGCTCAAAGACCACCCTTTCACCGTGATGACACGCTGGGAAGAAGTGCCCGGACTCAGCCGCTATTACGCCCTGATCCTGGTGGAGGTCAGGCCCGGCAAAAAAGTGTATCTGGCCGACCTGCTGGTGCAGAACGGCTACGCCAGGTTGGGCGGCGTGACCTCCAGCCTTCCTGGAGACGCACGCTCCATCAATGACTATGCACTCGAGCTGCAGGTGCTGCGCAGACTGGCACAGCAGAACAAAGCGGGCATTTGGGCAGCATCCAAGCTTTAAAGCCAGGGCCGCACCGGCTAAAATTCTGGCATTGATGTATCATCATACGTTGATACGATGATTCCACCTTGGCTTCCGTACTCAAATCCCTCAGCCTCATTGCCGACCCCACGCGGGTACGGCTCCTTTTGCTGCTCAAGCAGGAGGAGCTGAGTGTGGCGGAGCTGCAGGAGGTGCTGTCCCTACCCCAGTCCAATATCTCAGCCCAGCTGGCCAAACTGAAGACCGCCGGGCTGGTAAGTGACCGCCGCAGCGGCAAGAACCGCCTCTACCAGCTGGATCAGCCAGGCACCAAGGACCAGCCCACCCACGAGCATTTTCTCGCCCTGCTGGAGGCCGCAGGTGCTGAGCTGCGCGAGGTGGCCAAGGATGCCGACGCACTGCAAATCGTGCTGCGCAAACGAGCGCAGACAGCCAAGGCCTACTTTGACGCGCTGGCAGGAAAATTTGGCCGCCACTACATTCCCGGCCGTTCATGGAAGGGTCTGGGCGAGACGCTGCTCAAGCTTATGCCGCCGCTGGTCATCGCCGATCTCGGCGCAGGCGAGGGCACACTCTCCCAACTGCTGGCCGAGCGGGCCAAAAAAGTCATCGCCGTGGACAGCAGCGAAAAGATGGTGTCCTACGGTGCTGAGCTGGCGCAGAAGCATGGGTTCACCAACCTCGAATTCCGTCTCGGCGACATCGAAGCACCGCCCATCCCGCCGCTGAGCGTGGACCTCGTCTTTCTCAGCCAGGCGCTGCATCATGCGCAGAATCCAGAAAAGGCCCTGAAGGCCGCCTTCAGTATTCTGCGCCCGGGCGGACGCATTGCGGTGCTGGACCTGCTGAAGCACCAGTTTGAGCAGGCGCGCGAGCTGTATGCCGATGTCTGGCTGGGCTTTTCCGAAAGCGATCTGCATGACATGCTGACCAAGGCTGGGTTCAAAAAAATCGAGACCAGCGTGGTGCACCGCGAGAACAAAAGCCCGCATTTTCAGACCGTGCTGGCACTCGCTGAAAAGGAAAACCGACTCACTGCTTCGGGGCACTGGATGGGGTCTTAACGCGCGGTGCAGGCATGGTCATGCCATTTTGAAAAAGTGTCAGTCCATTGATCTGTTTGTCGTCATCGCGCGTGAAAACCAGCGCCGCCGCCACCACATCGTATTCAAAGCGGTCAGGCATGGTTTCAAAGACCGGCAATTCGGGCTGGCCCTCCAGCTTCGCAAAGAGTGTGTATCCGCGCACGCAGATGGTCACCTTTCGCAGTCCCATCAGCGAATACTCGCCAGCATAAGGTTGCAGCGCCTTGGCAGAACGCAGCTTGTAATCCGGCGGAGGGGTGGCGCTGACCTTTGCGGTGATCTCATTGCCGTTTTGAAACAACGTCAGCGAGTGAATGACTCCCTCGCGCCGGTTAAAGGCAACCTCCGCCGCCACTTCCTTCATAAAAAAACGGTCTGGTGCCTTGGCAAAAAGCCGCAGAAACACCTGTCCGGTCAGCTTGACGAACAGACGGCCATCCTGGAGCTTCACGATGAAGCGCGAGTCGCGGTCGAGATCATACAGACCAGGGAACTGCTTCATCATCTCCGCAGAAAGGGTGATCTCTTTCTGGGTCGCAGGATCGACCGGTTTGACCGTGGATGTGCCAGCGATCACCTCGCTGCCAGCGAGGGTATTGTTGTTGATCAAGACGACACGTACGATCCCCTTGGCAGGGATCACCTGCAGCCCGGAGCAGAACCCTCCGGTGCCACCGTCATGGTGCAGGGTGGCATCGCCGTCAAACTTCCCCAGCAGCACGCCCAGGCCAATCTGCCCTCCCATGGAAGCTGCGTCAGCCTGCGGCCGCAGAGCCAGCGTGAATGCCTCCTTCAGCGGAGTTTGATCAGGATGGAGCAACGCCTCTCCAAATGTCATCAAATCAGCCGCCGTGCTGCGAAGGGCTCCGCAGCCTGCCAAGGCGTCCATATGCCAGGGCTTGGCCTCCTTGCCGCCATCATGCGGTGTAGCCAGCCGCTGCTTGGATTCAGGATATAGGGCTGTGTCTTTCATTACCAGCGGCTGGCAAATTTTTTCCACCACCACCTTATCCCATGACTTTTGATAAAGCCCTCCCAGTAGATGCCCGAGCAGACCCACGCCGAGATTTGAATAGCTGAAGGAGAAAGGGCTTTCTCCATCCAATCTTGCGGTGGCGAGATAATTCCACAGGAGTTTCTCATCATAGTTTGCGTAAGGATCTTCCTCCACTGCACCGGCGATGGCATTGTCCGGCAGGCATGGCAGGCCGCTGGTGTGGGTGGCCAGTTGCTTGAGAGTGAT
Source organism: Prosthecobacter vanneervenii (assembly GCF_014203095.1). Classification (NCBI taxonomy): domain Bacteria; kingdom Pseudomonadati; phylum Verrucomicrobiota; class Verrucomicrobiia; order Verrucomicrobiales; family Verrucomicrobiaceae; genus Prosthecobacter; species Prosthecobacter vanneervenii. The sequence goes on from NZ_JACHIG010000012.1 coordinate 76,805, forward strand.
GGCTGCCACACGCGGATCGGCAAATTTCACTTTTTCCTCCAGCAGACTGCCGATCGTGGTCTCCAGTGTCACTTTTTTATCCACCACCGCCTGTGCCAGCAGCAGTCCGGTGAAGACCTTGGAGATCGAACCGATCTCAAACACGATTTTTTCAGGCTTCGTGTCTCCAGTTTCAGGAGCCTGGCCCACCATGGCATAGCTCACTTGGTCGCCGAGGCGCTCGCCAGTCACGATGCAGCCCGACGGCAAAAGCTTGGCCTTGCGCGCAGCGGCCTCTGCCAGAGCGCCCGCATGGGCGGAATGAGCCGCGATCAGCAAACCCGACAGCATCCGGAAAAGATTTTTCATTATCCCGAGGCTACAAAACTCCGCCGGAAACAGCAAGGCGTCTCATTGACGCGGCACGCTTTCCCGCCTCCTATGCCCTACAGTGAAAGACACCCTGGAAGACATCGAAAACTTCGTCATCGACGTGGTGATCAACAATCGCCGAGGCATCCGTGCATCATTGCTGCGCGTCGTGTTCCGGGGGCTTTCGGGCATTTACTCCGCTGCCGTGCGCACGCGGCTTTATTTGTACCGCCACCGCTACATTCATGATCATCATCTGGGCGTGCCAGTCATCAGCGTGGGGAACCTCACCACCGGCGGCACTGGAAAAACTCCCGTGGTGGAGATGCTGTCAAAGGCCCTGCACGAACGCGGCCGCCGCGTGTGCATCCTCAGCCGTGGCTACAAGAGCAAGCGGCAGAAAAAGCTGCCCTTCACAAAAAAACTGGCCGCGCGGCTGGGCTTCATTCCCAAGCCTGCGGAGCCCCCGCCGCGCATTGTCTCTGATGGTGAAAAAGTGCTGCTGGACTCCCACAATGCCGGGGACGAGCCTTTCATGCTGGCCAAGAACTGCACCGGCATTCCGGTCGTGGTGGATAAAAACCGCGTGAAGGCCGGCGCCTTTGCCATCCAGCATTTTGGCGCGGACGTGCTCGTGCTGGATGACGGCCTGCAGTACCTCAAGCTCAAGCACCGGCATGACATCGTGCTGATCGACAAAACTGCCGTCTTCGGGGTCAACGGCCACATGCTGCCGCGCGGCACGCTGCGTGAGCCGCCGCGCAGCCTGCGCCGTGCCAGCTACATTTTCATCACCAAGTCCGATGGCGACAGCGAGGATGTGGTGAAGCAGATCCGCCGCTATAATCGAGCAGCTGAAATCATCGAGTGCCGACATCGAGCGATGCACTTTGAAAATATTCATACCGGCGAACGCATCCCCATTGACGGCCTGCGGGACAAGTTTGTCGGTGCGCTATCAGGCATTGCCGTGCCGGAGAGCTTTGAGAACGGCCTGCGCAGACTCGGTGCCAAAGTGGAGGTCATCGCACGCTTCGCGGACCATCACCGTTTTCGCGGACCAGAGCTGAAAAATTTCATCGAGCGCTGCGTGCGACGCGATGTGCACTGCATGGTCACCACGGAGAAGGATTTTGTGCGCTTTCCCAAGCTGCCCGTGGCCGACATCCCTTTCTATTTCATGCGCGTCGAAATCGAGATCATCCGCGGCCGCGACATCTTTGACAAAATGGTGCGCCTGATAGCCGAACCGCGCCGTGTGCCGGCAGGGGTGCTTCCGGCAGATTTCATGGAGGCATCCTGATGAGTGCTGAAAATCCAGCCATGGCCGCCTTGCACCTGCACAAGGTGACGACCTCTGGTGCTGCAACTGTGGTGGATGATGTGACCGCACGCGAGGAGCCGCTGGAGATCCGCGTGGAGGGCCGCTCTGTGGCGGTGGTGATGCGTACTCCGGGGCACGACGAGGAGCTGGCCTGCGGCTTTCTCGTGAGCGAGGGCGTGGTGAAAAATCCGCGCGACATCCTGGAGGTCTCCCAATGCCCCAGCGTGAACAACAAGCATGGCAACATCGTGGATGTGCTGCTGGGCGGTGCGGTGGTGAACTGGGACTCGCTCACGCGCCATGTCTTCAGCGCCTCCAGCTGCGGACTTTGTGGCAAGAGCAGCATCGAAAGCGTGTTTCAGCAGTTTCCCTCCGTGAAAGGAAACTGGCAGGTGGAACCACAACTCATCGCCAGCCTGCCCGACAAGTTGCGTGCGGCTCAGGAAACTTTTTCAAAAACCGGCGGTCTACATGCCAGCGGCCTCTTTGATCTGGAGGGTAATCTCATTGTGCTGCGCGAGGATGTGGGCCGCCACAATGCGCTGGACAAGATCCTTGGCTACGCGCTGCAGCGTGGCCTGCTGCCGCTGGACCGCCACATTCTGCTGGTGAGCGGGCGTGTATCGTTTGAGATCATCCAAAAGGCGCTGGCCGCAGGCATCCCACTGCTGGCGGCCATCTCCGCCCCAAGCAGCCTGGCCGTGAATTTCGCCCACGAAGCGGGTCAGACGCTGGTGGGCTTTCTGCGCGGAGAAACCATGAATGTTTACACGCATCCGCAGCGTGTGAAGATGTCACCATGAAACAGGTACAGCTTGTTGTCTTCATCATCTGGGGGGCTTTGTGCAGTTCCCTCGTGCTTTATGCCGTGATGCTGAGCTCGATGACCTTTGCGCCGTCTCAAAGCGCCCCAAGCGCCATGGGCCAGATCATAGCCCTCATAGCAGTCAGCGCCATGGCACTGAGCTTCCTCATGCGCAGGCTTCTGCTGGGTGGCTTCACCACTGGCGCGCTCGGTCTGGACGGTCCGCAGCAGCGCGGACGCTTCATCGCGGGTCACATCGTGGTCTTTGCCCTGAGCGAGGGCATCGGTGTGCTGGGATTTGTGAACGGCATTCTCTCCAACGGACAGGGCGATGCCTGGCTGCCCTACATCGGCCTCTCGCTGGCTCTCATGCTGCTGCACATTCCGCTGCCATCTCGTTTCAAACCCGCTGCATGAACGGCTACTTTGACCACAATGCCACCACCCCAATGCACCCGGCCGCACGTGAGGCATGGCTGCGAGCGAGCGAGAGGCACTGGCACAACCCGTCGAGCCTCTACCGCGATGCCGGCATGGCCAGCCAGCAGCTGGAATCGGCGCGCGAACGGCTGGGCACGCTGATCGGCGCGGAGGCCGAGCGCATCGTCTTCACCTCAGGGGCCACGGAGTCCAACAACGCACTCTTTGCCACCCTGCCGCTCGACGCACACGTGATCATCTCCGCCATCGAACACCCAAGCGTGCATGAAGCTGCGCGTGGCCGTAACGTGGTGGAACTTCCGGTAAATACCGACGGCGTAGTGGAACCCGATACCCTGAGGAGCCACCTCTCCACCCACCGCCCCGCGCTCGTTTCAGTGATGGCCGCCAACAATGAAAGCGGGGCGCTGCAGCCCTGGCAGGAGCTAGCCGCACTCTGCCGCGAGCAGGGTGTGCTCTTTCATACCGATGCCGCACAGTGGCTCGGCAAGCTCGACTCCGCTGATCTCGGCATCTGCGATTACATCACCGGCAGCGCACATAAATTTGGCGGCGGCAAAGGCTGTGGATTCCTCGTGCTGCCGCAGGAGGATTCACGCCTGGGCTTCATCCGTGGCGGCCCGCAGGAGCATGGGCGGCGCGCAGGCACGGAAAACTATCCTGCGGTGGAGGCCATGGTCACTGCGCTGGAGACGTTCACTCCTCGTTTGAGTGAGGTCGCAAAGACGCAGAGTAGTCTGCGCGAAGCCTTCATCGCATCGCTGCGCGCACGCTTTGACTCCCTGCGGGTGATCAGCGAATCCGCCCCCCGTCTTTGGAACACCGTGCTGATGGTGATGCCGGAGCATGACAACCTGAAATGGCTCACAAGGCTCTCAAGACGCGGCTTCAGCATCTCCACCGGCTCGGCCTGCAGCTCTGGCAAGGAGGGCTCCTCAGTGGTGGTCACGGCACTGGGCGCAGATGCCGCAGAACTCAGACGCGTGGTGCGCATCAGCAGCGGCTGGGACAGCACGGCGGAAGACTGGCAGGCACTTGCTGCGGCCTTCTTCGAAGTGCATGAGGAGCTAAACCGTGGCGGCAGGCCGCAGTAGGCGGGCTCACATGCCCGGCTTTGGCCTGATCATAAGCACCAGCACAAGGGAGAGAACGCAGACCATCGCGAAGACACTGAAGATGACATTCAGTGGCACATGCATGTCTGACATTCTGCCAAAGCCCCAATCGGCCAGGCCGCCGCACATCATGCTGACGAAATTCATGAGGCCATAGCCGGTGGCGCGCAGGTGCGGGCGCACGATCTGGCTGAGGATGGGCATGTTGTTGCAGTCAAAGAAACCCCAGCCCACGCCAAAGAGGACGAGTGCGGCGATGGCCAGCGCGAAGGAATTCAGCGCAGGTGCATTGCCCACACCAAACATGGCCGGAATGATGAGCATCATGCCAATGGCGCTGACGTAAATACGGCCACGGTGACTGCGACGCATCCAGCGATCCGTCAGCCAGCCACCAATGACTGCCGAGAGAAGCGCCGCCCCTTGCCAATAGAGTGCGGCGGACACACCCGCCTTCCCTTGGCTGATATTGAATGCTTGCTGCAGAATGGCGGGCATCCAATCCCGCACCACCCAAGCGGCAAGAGCCGGCAGGGTGAAATAGTACACGAGCAGGACGAAATTGCGATTCAACAGCAGCTCTTTGAGATTCCCCAACACACTGCGTGGCCCCCAAATGGCTGCTATAGCAATGAACAAAACAACTGGAACAGCCCAGCCATGAAGCAGAACGATGCAAATCAAAAGCATTGTTCCTCCTAGGACCAGCAAGAGGAACAGCAGAAGCCAGTCAAACTTGACCAATTCGGTGGCACCATTGGTCTTGGGCGCTTCCGAAGTCGCCTCAGATTGGAACGGCGCATCGCGCAGCAGAAGAAGCAGCGGGATGGCGTAAAGCACGCCCGCGAGTCCGGTGAAGTCGAACATGAAACGCCAGCCGAGGGCCGGGGCATCGGCCACAAATCCGGCAAAACCGCCTGCCATCACACCACAGTAGATGCCCATCTGATGCACCCCGATGGCGCGGGAACGCGTGCCGCCGATGTGATAGTCCGCGATCAAGGCCAGCGCTGCCGGAATGTAGAACGCCTCGCTGATGCCCATGAGCGTACGCGCCCAGTACAACTCATTGAAGGTGCCCACATGCCCCGTCATCCAGGTGATGAGAGACCACACAAACAAGCTGCCGCAGATCGTATACTTACGGCTGAAGCGGTCCGCAATGTATCCGCCGATGGGACTGCAGATGGAATACACCCATTTGAACGAGGCCAGCATATGCCCCCAGTTTTCCTCGGTGCCAATGTCTTTGATCTCCCCCATCACGGAGACTTTCATGGAGGCGATCATCTGGCGGTCCAGGTAGTTCAGCAGCGCCACAGGAAAAAGCAGCCCCACGATCAGCCATGCACGGCGCATGACAGGTGATGAGGTGCCAGCTTGAGTTGGGGACAAAGACATCCGCCCATTAACCACAGGGCTGTGCGTGCGGAAAGCCTGAATTCATGCTTCACCTTGACCCGAGCATGACTTGGAGTGCACGAGCCGGCCCTCATGCCCGTCACAACCAATTTCCGCCGGGCTAATTCGGTATGCGGCGCTCGTTGCGACGCCCAGCCCAACCCACCACCCCTCTTCTGCTATGAAACCTTTCATGCTAAGCCTTTGCCTGCTTTCACTTGCCTCCGCTCCGGCTGAAGAAGTCCGGCTGGAGTGGATGAGCACCGGCATGTACTACAAGGTCCACTACCACTCGCCAACGGTGACCAGATTTCTGCAGGAAAAGCCTGCGGAGATCGTCAAGGTGCCGGAAGGCCTTGTCAGTCCGCAGTATGTCCTTCTGGAAACAGGGCCCAAGAAACAGCGCAAGCTGCTGGGGCTCATTCTGGATCAGCGCTCGCCCAAGGAGGCACACATGTGGCTGGACGCGAACGGAGACGGAGACCTGACCAATGACCCCAAAGTCAAATGGGAGTCTGCGGTGCGTGGCCCAGAAGACAGGAAGATCATTTCATGGCATGGTGAGGCCTCCGTGCAGATCAAATACCCTGACGGCACTCGGGACATGGGCCTGGCATTTTACCGCAACGGCTCCTCATCTGGCCCCGGCCCGCTCATCTATCGCCGTGATTACGGCCGGAGCGGCAAAGTTTCGATCAGTGGTCGGGAAGTGGACATCTACCTCAGTGACGATTCCACCACAGGCGAATTCACTCCGGAGCGATCCAGTCTGTGCATTGACGTGAATGCAGACGGCCGGATCGAAACCAGATCAGAGCTGTTCCAGTTCAGAAAGCCTCTCGTTATCCAAGGTTCAGTGTTTGAGGCCAGGAGTCTTTCTCCTGACGGCTCCCGTTTTGAACTGGTGGCATCCAGCCAGAGTGCGGCCCAGGTGGCGGAGCAGAAGCAAAGCCAGGCATCGGCCCAAATGACAGTTCAGCGCAAGGCGCAGGAGGCGGATCTCGGCAAACCAGCCCCAGCCTTTGAGGCAAAGACACTTGATGGCAAAATGGTGCGCTTTCCTGAAGACTACAAAGGTCGGCTGGTCATGCTGGATTTCTGGGCCACCTGGTGCGGCCCTTGCCTGAATGAAATGCCGGGACTACGAAAGGTGCACGATGAATTTGCTGAGCACGGATTTGCAGTGCTGGGAGTGAGCCTTGACCAGGATGAAACAGCTGCAGGCCTTCCAGAGTTCCTCCAATCCCATGGCATGCGCTGGCCTCAGATCTGTGATGGAAAGGGATGGCAGGCTGATATTGCGCGGCAGTACGGTGTGCGCGGCATCCCCTCCTGCTGGCTCATCGATGGCGACACAGGTCGCATCGTCGCCACTTCAGTGGACCTCCGTGGCGAGGCCCTGCACGGAACAGTGAAACACGCACTGGCAAATCTGGGCAGGGAGATCAAGACCGGAACGCCCTCAGCAGAACCAAAAACAACGTCGGATGCGCCGTCCAGTCCCCTGACTGCGAAGGTGCAAAAACTGGCAGCTGAAGACGGCGTGATCTCCGCCGGGGCTTTCCTTTCTGCTTTGGCACATCCCAAGGCAGACAGCCTGGAGCTGATTCCGCCAGGCAGCACCTCCCTTCGCGGAAGGGAGATCGCCAAGAGGGCTGCGGCAGCCCATCTGCGCGTGGGATGGGTGTATCAATGCACCAAGTGCGACCGCTGGCACACAGCATTGTCAGGGGGCTACGCCATCGCGCCGGACACCGTCGTCACAGCACGCCATGTGGTGGCCCCGCCTGCCTCCATGAAACCAGGCTCGGGCCATCCCGTTGTCGTTCGTGGTGAGCTCGAAGTCTTGAAGATCAGCAGCGTTGTATTTGCAGATGAAGCAGGCGACACCGCCATCCTGCGCGTGGCCGCCAAGGATCTCCAACCACTGCCCCTGAGCCATGATGTGCAGGCAGGCGACACCGCCTACTGCTTCAGCGATCCGCGGGATGTGCTGGGCCATTTCAGCTCCGGGATGGTGAACCGCCTGCATGGACCCGCCATGACGGACACTCCGGCCAGCCCGCTCCAGCAACGCATGGATGTAAGCGCCGACTGGGCGCCGGGCAGCAGCGGCTCCGCCATTCTCGATGAATTTGGCAACGTCATTGGTCATGTGGCGCGGATCCGCCCCCTCTATGGCAATCCGCAAGCGTCACCATCTGGATCGCGAGCCCCTGCCACTGCATTGATGACCCTCAACGAAGCCGTGCCTGCCTCAGTGGTGCTGGCCTTGATTGAAAAGAAAAAATAGTGACCAAGGCCTCCTCCAGACGGTTGCCAATGCAGAGCTGGCTCACGATGCGCCGCCCGGCATTTTCGCTCATGAACACTGGCCGCAATCCCAAGATATGCCGACGAGCAAGATGACCAGCAGAAAGACCTGCACGGCAAAAAGATAGCCCGTATGGGGTGGCAGCACCCAGCAGGTGGATGCCGGCACAAACGGCAGTAAACAGCCGCAGAGAGGGCAATAAGAAGGTGTGGAAAAAGCGCTCAGCCTTCCTCCAGGCGATAGCCGATACCGGGCTCATTCTTGATCTCCAGGGATGAGCCCTCCAGCTTTTTGCGCAAGTGATTGGCATACACGCGCAGGTAGTGGCTCTGCTCTTCTGCCTGCGGTCCCCACACAGCACGCAGCAGCTGCTTCAAAGTGACCACCTTTCCTGCATGCCGCACCAGTTGCGCCAGCAGTGCATATTCGGTGGGAGTGAGCTTGAGCGGCTGCCCATGCAGCGCGGCCTCATGATGCACCGGGTCCAGCACCAGCGGGCCAGCCTTCAAAACAGCATCATCCAGCCCTCCATGCCGCCGCTGGATGGCGCTCAGTCGCGCCATGAGCTCCGCCGTGCTGAAGGGTTTGCACACATAGTCATCCGCACCGGCGTCAAAAGCGGCCAGCTTGACCGACTCCTGGTCACGCACACTCAGAATGAGCACGGGCACGCCGCTCCATTCGCGCAGCCGCTTCAGCACCTCCACGCCGTCCATGTCCGGCAGGCCGAGATCCAGCAGGATGACATCCGGCTTGTGAAAAACAGCCTCCTGCAGCCCAAGCTGTCCCTTGTCCGCCTCCCTCACCGTATAGCCTTTGGACTCCAACGCCATGCGCAACAGACGGCGGATTTGGATTTCGTCATCAATGATGAGGGCGGTCATGGGGAGGTGAAAAGCAAATCTCCAGATTCGCTCATGCCATCTTATCCGCAGGATCGAAAACCGGCACCCGGTTTATTTCGATCACAAATTCCGCACCTCCGCCCGGATGATTCCTTGCGGTGATGTCTCCTCCCTGCGCCTGCACAAAGCCGCGCGCGATGGCCAGCCCCAGCCCAGTGCCACCCACAGGCGAGCCCTGCACACGATAGAATTTTTCAAACACCCGAAGCTCGGTGCCGGCAGGCAACCCGAAACCATGATCGCGAATGACCAACCTGAGCTGCTGGTCACGCAGGGAGATGCTGATTTCGATCCCCGTGCCTGGCGGCGTATAGATAGCGGCATTGTGCAGGATATTGGCCACGGACTGGGTCAGCAACGCATGGTCCAGCTTCAGCAGCGGAAAATCTTCCGGCACATTCAGCCGCACCTCGTGCGCAGACAAGGGTTCGCCCACGGCTTTCCGCGCTGCCGCAATGACATCTCGTACATCGCACCAGTCGAGGTTGGGCTTGAGAACATCGGATTCCAGCCGCGTCATCTGCAGCAAACTGTCCACCACACGCTGCAGGCGCTGTGTGGCAGTGGTGATTTCTGTCAGATACGGGCTGCTTTGCCCCGCCATTCCTTCGAGCGAGGCATTGATCACGGCAATGGGCGTCTTCAGCTCATGCGAGACGCTGTCCAGCAGCGTGCGGTGCAGTTTCTCAGACTGAGCCAGCACCTCGGCATGGCTCACCGCCTGGATGAAGTGCTCCTTCTCCAGCACCAATGCGAGCTGCAATGCAAAGGCCTCGATCATCTGCCGCGTGGCGAAGTCGAGCCGCGTCTCCTGCTCAAACTGGAGGCCCAGGACGCCCATGGTGGCGGTAGCCGTCTGCAGCGGAAACCAGGTGGCCTCGGACTCCGGCAGTGTATCGGTGAAGCGCCCGGCACACTGCTTGTTTTCATAGCTCCAAGCCACCACGCCCCACTCTTTGAGGCTCGGCTGGAAGGTGCTGGCCATATGCACGGCTTTTGGAAGGGAGCGGTCGTTTTCACGCACGATGAGCGCGCTCTGCACGTGCAGCAGTTCATTGATGCTGCGCAGTGCCTCTGCCAGTCCCTTGGCAGGCTCTGCCGCCAGCGCGGCGCTCTGCGTCACACGCAGCAGCGCCCCGGTCTGGCGCGCACGCCTACGCTCAGCCTCCTCACGGGCACGCAGGCGGCTGGTCAGGCTGCCCATGCTCAGCGCCACGATGAAGAACATGATGAACATGACCCAGTCCTCCGCCTTGTTGATGAGAAAAGTGAACTGGGGCGGAATGAACAGATAGTCCCAGCAAAGCGCGCTGATCGTGGCCATGACGAGCACGGGCCCGCGGCTGAGTCGCATGGCCGCCAGCACCACGCCCAGCAAAAACACCAGCGCCACAAACATGTAGCCCGTATAGGGAACCACACCCCAGCAAAGGCTGGCAATGGTAAAGACAGCCACCAGCGCCCAGCTGTATTCGCCGATGACGGAAGCGGAATCCGCGTCCTGCAAAACAGCCGACGTGCTCTTCTCCGCAGCCGCCAGCGGCCGCACGACGCAGACGTCGATGTCACCGCTGCCTATGATGATTTGATCCGCCAGCGACTGCCGCCACCACGAGGGCTTGTCGGGCTTGCCCACCACGATCTGTGAGACATTGCGCTCCCGAGCCACCTGCAGCAGTGCTTCAGAGATATTCTCTCCGGTCACGGACACGACTTCGCCACCCAGCTTGCGCGCCAGTCCGAGCGCACGCGTCAGCCGCTCCTGCTCCACCGGCGTGAGCACGCGGGAGGTCTCCACCCATGCTACGATCCACGGGCAGTTCAGCCGTGTGGCGGCACGGCGCGTCCAGCGAATGAGGCTTTCGGCATACGGGCTGGGGCCCACGCCCACGAGCAGACGCGCATTTGTTTTCCACGCGCTGCTGACACGTCTGGCGCGCCGGATGTCTTCAAGGTTGCGGTCGACCTGCTCGGCGGTGAAGCGCAATGCCAGCTCGCGCAGCGCAGTGAGGTTTCCCTCCTTGAAGAAGCCGCTCACGGCCTGCTCGGCACGCTCGCCGAGGTACACTTTGCCATCTGCCATGCGCTCCAGCAGCTTTTCTACGCTGAGATCGATGAGCTGGATCTCATGCGCGCGATCCAGGATGGAATCCGGCACCGTCTCCTGAATTGTGACCCCGCTGATCTGCCGCACGATGTCCACCTGGCTGTCGATGTGCTGGACATTGAGCGTGGTGTACACATCGATGCCCGTGTCGATGAGCTCCAGCACATCCTGGTAGCGCTTGGCATGGCGGGAGCCAGGGGCGTTCGTATGCGCCAGCTCATCCACCAGCACGAGCTGAGGCCGCTGCGCCAGCACGGCGTCGATGTCAAACTCCTCCAGAGTAAAGCCACGGTGCTCCAGCTTCCGGCGTGGCAGGACCTGCATGTCGTCCAGCAGCGCCGCCGTCTCCGATCTGCCGTGCGTTTCCACGATGCCGACCAACACCTCCACCCCTTCTTTCACACGCTGCCTCGCGGTCTGCAGCATGGCGTAGGTCTTGCCCACTCCTGGGCACATGCCGAGAAAGATGTGCAGCTTGCCGGATTTGGCCACGGCATCCGAACGCTGCACCTGCGCCAGCAGAGCATCGGGGTCGGGGCGTGTGTCGTCGTTCATGACCTCGGGGATTACTTCAAAGCATCAAGGCTCAGATTCAACTTTAATACGTTCACTCCGGCATCGCCGAAGATGCCAAGATCAGGCTTGGCGGTATTTGCCGCGACCAGTTCCTTCACTTTCTCCACGCTGAGACTGCGCGCCTTGGCCACACGGACGGCCTGCAGCACCGCATTCTTCACGCTGATGTGCGGATCGAGGCCGCTGCCTGAAGCGGTGACGGCATCCGCAGGCACAGCCTCTTTGTCGCTGAAACCGTTTTCAGTGCGATACGCCGTGATGCGCTCCTTCAACGCATCATTCAGCTTTTGTGAGGTAGGGCCCAGATTGCTGCCACTGGAACTGGTGGCGTCATAGCCCATGCCCGCAGCGCTGGGGCGCGGGTGAAAGTACTGAGCGCCGGAGAAGTTCTGCCCCAAGAGCGAGGAGCCGCGCACGACGCCGTCTTTGTCGGTGATTAGGCTGCCGTGGGCTTTGCTCTTGAACGCAGCCTGGGAAATGCCGGTGACAACGAGGGGATACACACCGCAGGTGACCGCTGCAAGCACGAGCGTGGCGGAGATGGCAGGACGGAGTTCTGAAAAGAGAGCTTTCATGGGATTAAGCGAGATGAAGGGTGGCAACGATGACATCAATGGCCTTGATGCCGATGAAGGGAACGACGACACCGCCGAAGCCGTAGATGAGCAGATTCCGCTGGAGCACGGCGGCAGCGCCCATGGGGCGATAGGGCACCCCTTTCAGCGCCAGCGGGATGAGGGCGATGATGATGAGCGCATTGAAGATGACGGCGCTCAGGATGGCGCTCTGCGGGCTGGCCAGGCCCATGATGTTCAGCGGGCTGATGGCCGGAAAGGTGGCCATGAGCATGGCCGGAATGATGGCGAAGTATTTCGCGATATCGTTGGCAATGCTGAAGGTGGTGAGCGAGCCGCGCGTCATGAGCAGCTGCTTCCCGATCTCGACGATCTCGATGAGCTTCGTGGGATTGCTGTCGAGATCGACCATGTTGCCCGCTTCACGCGCGGCCTGCGTGCCAGTGTTCATGGCCACGCCCACGTCGGCCTGGGCCAGGGCGGGAGCGTCGTTGGTGCCGTCTCCAGTCATGGCCACGAGGTGCCCCTCCGACTGTTCGGCACGGATGCGGCGTAACTTGTCCTCGGGCGTGGCCTGGGCCATGAAGTCATCCACCCCCGCCTCGGCGGCGATGGCGGCGGCGGTCATCGGATTGTCTCCTGTGATCATGACGGTGCGGATGCCCATTTTGCGCAACTGGGCAAAGCGCTCCTTGATGCCGCCCTTCACCACGTCCTTGAGTTCCACCACGCCGAGCACCTTGTTTCCGTCACACACCACGAGCGGAGTGCGTCCCGCACGAGAGGCGGTTTCAACAGTCTTGGCAATTTCAGGCGGATACACGCCGCCCTGAGACTCGACATGATTTTTGATCGAATCCGCCGCGCCTTTGCGAATGCTGCGACCGTCCAGGTCCACACCACTCATGCGAGTCTGTGCAGTGAAGGGGATGAAGGTGGCATGCGGTGCGGCGAGCTCGCGGCCGCGCAGGTTGAACTTGTCCTTGGCCAGCACCACGATGCTGCGGCCTTCTGGCGTCTCATCTGCAAGGGAGGCCAGCTGCGCGGCATCGGCCAGCTGCTGCTCCGTGATGCCAGGCGCAGGGCGAAAATCTGACGCCATGCGATTGCCGATGGTGATGGTGCCTGTCTTGTCCAGCAGCAGCACGTCGATGTCTCCCGCAGCCTCCACGGCACGGCCGCTGGTGGCCATGACATTGCGGCGAATGAGGCGGTCGATACCGCTGATCCCAATGGCGCTGAGCAGGCCGCCGATGGTGGTGGGGATCAGGCACACGAGCAGCGCAATGAGCACCGGCGTGGAGAATTCCACCGCCGAGTAGATGCCGAACGGACGCAGCGTGATGCACACAAGCAGAAAGATGAGCGTCATGGCGGAAAGCAGGATCGTGAGCGCGATCTCGTTCGGCGTCTTCTGGCGCTGTGCGCCTTCCACCATCGAGATCATGCGGTCGATGAAGGTGTTTCCCTTCTCCGAGGTGATGCGGATGACGATGCGGTCGCTGATGACGCGCGTGCCGCCTGTCACGGCGCTTCGGTCACCGCCGCTTTCGCGGATGACGGGAGCGGACTCGCCGGTGATGGCAGCCTCATCGACGCTGGCGATGCCTTCAATGACTTCGCCATCGGCGGGAATGACATCGCCGGTCTCACAAACGACGAGGTCGCCTTTTTCCAACATGGGAGCGGGTGTCTGCATCTCGATGCCATTTTTCAGTTTGCGAGCAATGGTGTCTTTTCTTGCGGCACGCAGGCTGGCCGCCTGCGCCTTGCCACGACCTTCCGCCACGGCTTCGGCGTAGTTGGCAAACAGCACGGTGAACCACAGCCAGATGCTGAGTTGGGTGATGAAGCCGTGGTCGGCCTTGCTGGTGAAAATGCTCACGGTAGTGAGGACCGCACCCACGAGCGTGACAAACATGACGGGATTTTTCACCATCAGGCGCGGGTCCAGCTTCTGCAGCGCCCCGCCGACAGCGGGGACGAGGATAGAGGCATCAAAGAGAGAGGTGGGTTTGTGTGACATGGGGGTAGGGCCTTGGGCCTTTTGAGTTCAATGAATGAGTGTCAGGAAAAACGGATGCTGAAGGATGCCAGGAGGGAGGTGCTGCTGCGCAACAGGGAGTCTCCGCGCTGAAAGGCCGGAGAGCTGTTGCGCAGGTATCTCATCTCCACGCGGAAGAGCAGATTCTTGCTGATCTGGCGGTCCACATTGAATGACACGCCTGTGAGGGCAGTCCTGCCCGGCAGGCTTACGATGACCCCGGAGGCGTCGTTATACTGCTCCACGCGGAAGGCTGTGGCCCAGCGGTCATCCAGCTTCCAACGCAGGATGGCATTGGGCGACCACCACAGGTTGTTTCCGCTGGTGGCACGCTGCTGCCAGCCGATGTCGCAGCCCAGATACATGCTCACAGCACTGCTCAGCACCAGGTGCGCATACAGGTTGTTAAAGTAGCGCATGCGGCGCTGGTCATCTGGAAACTCGCTGCCGGCATAAGTGCTCCAGTTCAGCAGCAGACGGTCATGGGGAGTCCACGCCACCTTGGTGCCAAAGCCCGGCAGGCTGTTGCCCGCCAGCGGGCGCACACGTTGCCAGCCATCCACCACGAGAAACGCCAGCTCCCACTCTTTCTTCGGCTTCCAGGTCAGGCGGCCGCCGGTCAGGAAGTAAGGGGAGTTTTCCGCCATGAGGCTGCGGCTAAGCGTGTAGTTGTCCGCGCCGATCGCGCTTTCAAAACCGATGTGCGAGCTGAACTCCCCCACATCCAGCCACAGGGTGCGGCTGCGGTTCAAAGCGACACCGACATAAGTGTCGTAAAAGTGCTGCAGCAGATCAGGTTCCGCAGCCAGGTTGATACGAGAATACGTGCCTGCCATGAGCCCCAGGCTGGCGTGGTACCAGCCGCCATTAAGCTCGACCTGGATGAGCGCCAGATTGACAGCCGGTGCATCGGTGGTGGTGTGGTTGTAGAGAAAGCCAGGCCTGCGATGGTTCACGGGCTCGTTGAAGTCGTAGCCATAGTAGGTGTCCGCATAGCCTTTGTAGGCCACGGTGACCGCGTCGCTTTCTGCGCGCGACACGAACGGCGCGAGCAGGAGCAGGCTGAAGAAATGTGCTTTCATGGTGCGAGACCCACGTGGTGAACTGGCAGATTTAAAACAAACGACCTTGGGTTGTGAGGAAGTGCTCCACCACAGGACCCAGCGCGAGCGCGGGCAGGAAATTGAGCGCACCGATGAGCAGCACGGTGCCGATGAGCAGCACGGTGAAGGTGGCGCCATTGACTGGAAAAGTTCCGGCGCTCGGAGGCACGGCCTGCTTGCCCGCGAGCGATCCGGCAATGGCCATGATGGGAACGATCATGAGGAAGCGACCTATGAGCATGGCAAGGCCCAGCGTGGTGTTATACCACGGTGTATTAGCGGTGAGACCTGCGAAGGCGCTGCCGTTGTTGCCGGTGGCTGAGCTGAAAGCATAGAGCATCTCGCTGAAGCCATGCGGTCCGGCATTGTTCAGGCCCGCCATGCCCCAGGCGCTCACGCAGGCCCAGGCGGTGAAGCCCAGGATGCTGAGTGTGAGGATGAGCAGCGTCAGCATGGCCAGCTTTACCTCCCTGGCCTGGATCTTCTTGCCCAGATACTCCGGTGTGCGTCCCACCATGAGACCTGCGATGAAAACTGCGAGGATGACAAACACAAGCATGCCGTACAACCCGGCACCGACACCGCCGATGACCACTTCTCCCAACTCGATCATAAAGAGCGGCACCAGCCCGCCGAGGGCGGTGAAGGAGTCGTGCATGGAGTTCACCGCACCGCAGGAAGCCGCCGTGGTGATGGTGGCAAACAGGGCTGAATTGAAAACCCCAAAACGCACCTCCTTGCCCTCCATGTTGCCATCCGCGGCGGCTACGCCGAGCTGCTGATGGATGGGGTTTCCCATGGCCTCATAGTGGGCACACACAAGCACACCGCCGACAAAGAGCACCATCATGGCAGCCCACACAGCCCAGCCGTGCCCTTGGTTCTTTACCATGCGCCCGAGGTAGTAGGTCAGCGCGCTGCCGATGGCGAAGATCGAGAGCATCTGCACGAAGTTGGAAAGCGGGGTCGGATTTTCGAAAGGATGCGCTGCATTCGCATTCATGAAGCCGCCGCCATTGGTGCCCAACATTTTGATGGCCACCTGCGAGGCCACCGGCCCCTGGGCGATGACCTGCTCCGCACCTTCCAACGTCTTCGCCTTGGTGTAGGCGTCAAAGTTTTGAATCATGCCCTGTGAGACCAGGAAGATGGCAAACACCAGGCAGATCGGCAGCAGGAGGTAATACGTCACACGCACCAGATCGGCCCAGAAGCTGCCCACCGTCTTAGCCGAGCTGCGGGAGATGCCACGCACCAGAGCTGCGGCGATGCCAATGCCCACGGCGGCGGAGGTGAAGTTGTGAAAGGTCAGCCCCACCATCTGCGAAAAGTAGGACATCGTGGCCTCGCCGCCATAGCTCTGCCAGTTGGTGTTGGTGGTGAAGCTGACAGCCGTGTTGAAGGCCAGGTGATGACTCAAGGCAGGAAAGCCCTGCGGATTCAGCGGCAGCACATCCTGCAGGCGCAGGATCGCATAAGTGAAGACCACGCCCACGAGGCTGAAGGCCAGCATGGCAAAGGTGTACTGCAGCCAGGTCTGCTCACGCCTGGGGTCCACGCCCAGCAGCTTGTAGCTGAGATTTTCCAGAGGCTTGAGCACCGGGTCCAGCCAGGTGCGGCCGTCGGCGTCCAGCACCTGCACGAGGTAGAGGCCCAGCGGCTTGGTGATGAGGGCCAGGAGGCCGATGAAAAGAGCAAATTGCAGCCAGTCGGTGGAGTGCATGGTGAAAGCAGCAGGTTAGAATTTTTCCGGACGCAGCATCGCCACCATCAGGTAGGCGAGCAGGGCCAGGGCGATGAGCCCGACGAGGATGGTTTCCATGGTGGCGAGGGATTAGAGGGTTTCGCATCCTCGTGTGTAGAGTCCGCAGAGCAGAAAGAACGCTACGGTGATGCCGAGGTAGATGAGGTCATTCATGGCGTGGTGGATGTTGATCCACCGCCACGATGCGCGATTCCCGGATGCTGCCGAGTTAAAGGCGGGACTTGATGCGTTAAAAAAGCGTAAAAAAGAGAGATTAGATCTCCACCTGCTGGCCGAGCTCGATCACCCGGCCCACGGGGATCTGGAAGTAGGTCGCAGGCTGCTGCGCCAGCTTGCTGGCAAAGGCAAAAAGGTGCTCGCGCCAGCGTGCCATGCCGGGCTTATGGCTGGGCACGATGATCTCACGCCCGAGGAAGAAGGTGGCTTTTTCAGCCTCCACTTCCAGGCCATGGTTGGCGCACTGCCTCAGCAGACGCGGCACATCCGGCTTTTGCATGAAGCCGTAGCGGCCCGTCACACGCCAGAAGCCATCGGAAAGCGCCTCCACCTGCACGCGGCGCCCCGGGGTCACCCAAGGCTCGTCCTCGGTGATCAGCGTCATGAAAATGACGCGCTCATGGATGGCGCGGTAGTGCTTCAGGCTGTGCAGCAGAGCGATGGGGGTGCGCCCGCTGGTGCTGGACATAAAGATGGCCGTGCCTGGCACCATGACTGGCGGGCGGCGCTTGAGGCTCTCGCACAGTGTTTCCTGGCTGAGCGCGCTTTTTTCCATAGAGGCACGCACCAGACGGCGGCCCGTGGCCCAGGTCGTCATGAGTGTGAAGATGAGCACACCAACCACCAGCGGGAACCAGCCGCCGTCGAAGAACTTCACCAGATTGGCGCTGAGGAAGGCGATTTCGATCACTCCAAAGATGAAGCACAAAGCCACCGTCTTGAGCAGCGGCCACTTCCACAGATGCCGTGCAGCAAAGTAAAACAGGACCGTGGTGATGAGCATGGTCATCGTGACTGCGACACCGTAGGCGGCGGCCAGGTTGGTGGAGTTTCGGAAGGCCAGCACCAGCGCCAGGCAGGCCAGCATGAGCAGCCAGTTTACCAGTGGGATGTAGATCTGACCGCGTGCATGCTCGGAGGTATGGCGGATGCTCAGGCGCGGCAGGTAGCCCAACTGCACGGCGCTAAGTGTGAGCGAGTAGGTGCCAGTAATCAGCGCCTGGGAGGCGATGACCGTGGCAGCAGTGGCCAGCAGCACCATCGGCAGCGTGGCCCAGTGCGGTGCCATCTGGAAGAAGGGCGAGTGCGCCGCTTCCGGGTTCTTCATCAGCAGCGCTCCCTGTCCCAGGTAATTCAGCGCCAGCGCCGGCAGCACGAGCGAAAACCACGCACGCCGGATGGGCCCGGCGCCGAAGTGGCCCATGTCGGCATACAGCGCTTCGCCACCAGTCACAGCCAGAAACACGCTTCCGAGAATCACAAATGATTTGTGCCCACCCGTGGTCAGGAAATGCCATCCATGCAGCGGATTGAAGGCTGCAAGGATCTCCGGGCCGCTGATCAAATGAGACACGCCCAGCGCCGCCAAGGATACAAACCACAGGCCGGTGATGGGGCCAAAGAAACGTCCCATCTTCGCCGTGCCCAGAAACTGCACGGCAAAGAGCGCGATCAAGATCACCATCGTAATGCCCATGATCAGCAGCTCCATCTTCTCATCCCACAAAGCGGCGGCACCGGCGTCCGTCGGCGCGCTGCCCAGCAGGCCGCCATCTTTTAGACCCTCCACTGCGCTGAGCACGGAGATAGCTGGCGTGATGATGCCGTCTCCGAACAGCAGCGCCGCCCCAAAGAGCCCGAGCAGCACGATGACTGCGCGGCGTTTCAGGACCTCGTCCATGCCGTGGGATGCCAGCGCCATGAGCGAGAGAACGCCACCCTCCCCCTTGTTGTCCGCACGCAGCACGAAGACCAGATACTTGATGCACACCAGCACGATCAGCGCCCAGAGCACCAGGGAGATGACACCCAACAGGTTGTCATGCGTGGGCAGCACGTGGTGCGGGCTGTGCGGGCTGAAGCACTCCTTCAGCGTGTAAATGGGGCTGGTGCCGATGTCTCCAAAAACCACCCCCAGCGCCGCGATCACGAGCGTGGTGGTGGAGAGCTTCGGATGATGCCCGGTCTTTTCAGTAGCGTCACTCATATAACGTGA
Organism: Prosthecobacter vanneervenii; assembly: GCF_014203095.1. Lineage (NCBI taxonomy): Bacteria > Pseudomonadati > Verrucomicrobiota > Verrucomicrobiia > Verrucomicrobiales > Verrucomicrobiaceae > Prosthecobacter > Prosthecobacter vanneervenii. The sequence goes on from NZ_JACHIG010000012.1 coordinate 95,843, forward strand.
TGTTCACCGGGCGGCGCCCGGCCTCCAGTAAGCACCCCTTGATGATGACGGGGCAGAAAATATGTAAAGAAGATGACATGCAGCAATGGCACACCACCCGCAGCTCCGGGAATTAATCCAGGAAAGAGCAGATGTACTCGCAGATGCCTGAGCTGACAGTGATGTCGAAGCCGCTGTTCGCAGGGACATCAAAGTACTGGCCGCCGGAGTAGGTCACCGGGGTCTCGTTGCCGTCGATTTTGACGACGCACTCGCCTGCGACGATTTCCATGCGCTCAGCCTTGGCAGTGCCAAAATGAAAGTCGCCGGGGTAAATGAGGCCCAGAGTTTTTTTGCTGCCGTCAGGAAAAAGGATGCTGTGGCTGACGACCTTGCCGTCGAAATAAACGTTGGCCTTCGTGACGGCGGTGACTCCGGAAAATTCTGCGGGGATGGCGGACATGAGTCATGTCAGGTAAGCACAATTAGCCCGCTCAGCAAGCCCTACCGCTGCGATTCAGTCTCATCAGCAGCCCCGGTGACAGCGTCTTAAGCCGGTTACGCGTTACAATTCCCCGGTGCAGCTGCCAATACACTGTTGACCTCGGGCGTCGGATTTGTTGTGCTGGCCAGCGCCACCCGATGCGCGTCCAGCTTCATCGCCTTCATTTCAGCCGCCTGCTTCTGGGCTGCGCCATGATGCCTTGGACGGTGCTGGCGCAGAGCATCGCGCTGCCCTGGAGCGGGCATGGGCATGATCCGCAACACACCGCCCTTTCCCAAGTCGCCTCCAAAAGCATGCAGCGCATCCTTTGGCAGACACCGGTGGATCTGGCGCCGCAGTATGTGGGCACCACGCTTTACGCACATTACGGATCCCCGCTGATCACACGGCAAAACACCGTGATCTTTCCGGTCAAGACTGGGGCCAATGACGGCTTCCGCATCGAGGCGCATGATGCCGTGACAGGCGCCCTGACATGGACGCTGCCCACATCCTACACGCTGCCGCCGCACAACTGGGTGCCACCTCTCGGCCTTGCCCTGACGCCCAAAAACCGCCTCTATTACGCGGACTCCGGAGGCACGGTGTCTTACCGCGATACACCCGACGCAGCCTCCGGTGCCACGGGCCGGATAGCTTTTTACGGCACGTCAAACTACACGGCGGATGCCGCCACCCTCGATGCCAATGTGCGGATCAACACGCCCATCACCGCAGACCGCTACGGCAATATCTACTTCGGCTTCATCGTCAGCGGCACCACCACTCCGGCGCTGCAGAGCGGCATCGCACGCATCGCCGAAGACGGCACCGGTACCTGGGTCAGCGCGGCCGACGCGGCGGGCGACTCCTCAATCCTGCGCCTGCCACACAATCTGGCCCCTGCCCTGAGCAACAACCACAAGACGCTCTACCTCGCAGTGATGGATGGCAACAGCTTCGGCTACCTGCTGGCGCTGGACAGCCGCACGCTGGCCACCACGGGCAAGGTGCGGCTCAAGGATGCGCTGAGCCCCACTGACGATGCGCGCCTGCTCGATGACGGCACCGCCACGCCCATGGTCGGCCCGGATGGCGATGTGTACTTCGGTGTGTTTGAGCATTCCTGGGGCGTGAACCACTACCGAGGCTGGCTGCGGCACTACGACGCGACCCTGACGCAATCCAAGGCATCAGGCGCATTTGGCTGGGACCACACTCCCTCCGTCGTGCCAGCCGCGCTGGTGCCGACCTACCACGGCACCTCCAAGTACCTGCTGCTTTCCAAGTACAACAACTACGCCGGCGTCGGCGGAGATGGCATCAACAAGCTGGCCGTGCTGGACCCGAATGACACGATGGCCGATTCCGTGACCGGAGCCACGGTGATGAAGGAGATTCTCACCATCACAGGCCCCACGCCGGACGACGAGTACTCCTACATCCCCGGCGCTGTGCGAGAGTGGTGTGTGAATACCGTGGCCATCGACAGCGCCAAGAAGTCCGCCATTGTGCACAGCGAGGACGGCAAGGTGTACCGCTGGGATTTCAAAACGAACACGCTCATCGAAGCGCTTACGCTCACGCCGGGAATCGGCGAAGCCTACACCCCTTCCGTCATCGGCGTGGACGGCACGATCTATGTCATCGCCAACGCCATTCTCTTCGCCATCGGGGAGGCCGCGCCATGAGGTGGATGCTCTGTCTGCTGCTGTGCGGCCAGACGGCCTTTGCCGGACTGACACTGACGCTGAATCCCGTGGCGCAGCCCGTCTCGGCAGGTGCGGAGGCGCTCTTCAGCGGCACGCTGACCAACACCAGCGCCACTGACCGCGTGTTTCTCAACGACCTCACGGCCGCCTTCACCGCCGATCCGCAGAGCGACACCGCGCTTTCCAGCAATGCCTTCTTTGCCAACGTCCCCGGCATTCTGCTGCCGGGAGAGACCTACTCCGGCCCGCTCTTCCGCATCTCCTTGAGCAGCACCTCACCAGCGGCCAACTACACCGGCAGCATCACACTTTTAGGCGGCACTGACATCACCGCCAGCGGCAGTCTCGCCACAGCTGCCATCACCGCGCTGGCCACACCCGTCGATCAATGGCGCTACCAGACCTTTGGCGACAGCGCAGGCTCGGCACCCGCCGCCGACAGCGCCGACTGGGACAACGACGGCACGCCCAACCTGATGGAGTACGCCCTGGCCCTCGATGCCCTGGTGCCTGACACCCAGCTGCTCCCCGCCCCGGTCCTGCTCAGCGACCACCTCACCCTCAGCTACGTACCCTATGCCACAGATGTGAGCTACACCATCGAATCCTCCACCGACCTCCTGCAATGGAGCACCTCGGACGTCGAGGCCATCACCCTCTCCAACCCGCAGCCACCCGCCCTGCTGACCTTTCGGCAAAAGAGCACCCTTTCGCAGCTCGGCCGGGGGTTTATGAGGCTGAAGGTGACGCGAGTGAATCCGGGGCCGTGATTACCCGCCTGTGGCGCTCTTTTTACGAAGCACCTGCCTCTCTCTGAATTCGACCAGCAATTCCTGAAACTCCTCTTCTTTGATTAATTCGGTTTTACCATTCAGTCGGCCGACCACCCGCAGCCCTTCGGAATTTGGTCGTGATGACCAGACCACGGGCAGATAGCCCGAATCGGTATCTCGCAAGCCTTCCCCGACGTAGATAAGAGGTTCCAAAGGCTCATCTTGATCCAGGGCCACCATAAAGATTTCCGGGTCTGCGGCGAATTCCGCAAAAGTGTCTGGAAACCGGCCCCCATGATCATGCGCATACCATTTTGCAAGAGACACCACCTGCATCGCATACCTCTCCGCAACCACCAAAGAAGACATGTCGTCCTCCACACCCAAATTGGGCAGACGGAACAACCAGCCTATCTGATGCACGATGCCAACTGCGGCGATGCTGGTGCAGAACATGACGATCAGCACAGCACACCAGACAAATGTGTGCCGCCAGGCCCACTGCCATTGGGTGACCAGCCGCCGCATGAGCCCCTGCATGCCGAGCATCCCCAACACCAGCGCCCCCAGAGAGCACAGCAGCAGTTCCGCATTCATGTGGACCCGTGGTATGACCCCTCTCAAGTAGAGCACCCAGCCCAAGGCCAGGCGCACAGGTGGCTCCAAAAGAACGAACGACTGGTTCAGGAGGAACAGCAGCACTGACAGAACGAGCCAGAGAATCAGCAGCCGTTTCAGCCATCTCCGCCCCGCAGGCGATCTTGTCGGCACGTCCTCCTTTGTCTCCGCGGTGTTCATTGCCCAAGCTCCTTCCGCACGCGTTCATCGAGTGCCGCCGCGTTCATCTGCACCACGGAGCCATCCGTGAGGAGCGCCCATCGCTTGGCACCATAGGAGGCGGGTTCATAGACGAGCACCCGGCTTGAAGCACCAAACCTCTGACCCGGCATGTAGATGAGCCACTGTGAGTCGGGGCTCGCACCTTTCCACAGGGACTCATTAAATTCGCTCACGTAGGCATGCGCAGGCAGTTTGCCATTGTGTTTGGCGGCGTAGTCCTGCAAGGCGTCGCGCAGCGTTTCCAGCCAGTGTTTGCGTGCGGCGTCCAGCCACGGCTGGGGCGCGCTATCAGGCGACTGCAGCTTGTAGGTGTAGCCGTTCTTCGCCCATGCGCCGGGCGTCATCAGCTCTCGCGCACCCGAGATCATGGTGAGCACAAAGTAGAGAAACAAGCCCGCCACCACCAGCAGCGCAAGCGAGCGCCGGAAGGTCAGCCTGGGCATCCACGCAAAGTCCTGGGCCAGCAGGTTCCACAGTTGGCGAAAAATCAGCGCACAGAGAAGATAGACGAAAAGGAAGAACGAAATCGCATCGAGACGCGCCCTGGCCACATCCGAAAGCTGAGGCGAAGGCATGCCGGCGAACGCCGGAGCCACCGTCACAAGCATTGCTACCGCTGTTGCTTTCCACACCTTCATGGCCGCAGGTTATTCAGAATCCACAGTGACATACAAGACTGAAGTGGTGCCGTGATCACTCCCACACCCCCAGCTTCACGAGCTGCTTCGTGGCGGCGCCGGCCCAGTCGCGGTTGGCGGCGGGGCTGGCGGGGCTGGGGTGGAGGACGCGACCGGTTTTGAAGCTGCCGCCCATGACTTCCTTGGCGCGATTGGCACGCTCTTCGGCAAAGGCCCCCACGCCAATGACCCACTTGGGCTGCAGCGCGGCGATGACAGCGCGCAGGTGGGCGTCGCAGGCTGCCTCCATGACTGTGGTTTCGGTGGCGGGAAGTTTGTCCGGCGTGAAGTTGCGGCCACTGGCCTCGATGAAAACCAGCGGGCAGTAGTTGGCCACGAAGTGGTCTTTGAAAAACGATTCCGCCTTGCCAAAGCGCTGGGCAAACAGCCCCCACAGCCGACGCCCGCTCACCTCGGATTGCGGGCAATCAAAGCCCACCACCGGGCGCTTGGGGTGCTCGCGCTCTGGCTTGCCCACAGGCGAGCAGATACCCATCCAGTCGCGCACGGCGGCGATCTCGCCAAAGGGCACACCCGTCTGCGTCATGCCAAAGGGGCCGGGGTTCATGCCCACCAGCACCACCTTTTTCCGGCTGCTGCCAAAGCGACGCAGGTAGGTCTCATGCGGCGTCCAGGCGTAGTCCAGCGGCTGATAGACATACTCCACCGGCGCGGCAAAGCGCAGCGGACGCAGGGTTTCACGCAAATCACGGGCGGCGGAGACAAGGGCATCGGCAGGCATTCCTGCATGAGATGCGTGGAGATTCGCCGAGTCAAGACGCGCAAAAAGAACTCGTATCCAAAAACGGGCCCGCTAGACTTTGCCTTCGTAATGCGCAAAAACCTGAGCTTCGGAATTCTGACGGCTGGCTTTCTCACGGCCTCATCCCTGTTGGCGGAAAACGTCAAGATCGTGCTCAAAAACGGAGCCGAGCTGCGCGGCGAGGTGCTCAAGGACCGCGAAGACGCCGTGGTGCTGGACCTCGGCCACAACGTGCTGACCATTCCACGCACAGAGATCTCCATCTATGAAAAGGCCTCCGCCACTGCCGCCAAGACAGCCGCCGTGATGGGAGAAGACATCTACTATGTGGAGCCTGCGCGCGAGGCCATGACGGTGGAAAAGAACGTCCAGCGTGTGGCGGAGTCCGTGGTGCAGATCCAGACCGCCTCCGGCCTGGGCTCCGGCTTCATCATCAACAAGCTCGGCTACGTCATCACCAACCAGCACGTCATCGCCGGAGAGCGCGAGATCACCGTGGTGGTTTACCGCAAAAAGCCCGACGGCCTGGAAAAGCAGCAGTTTACCAAGGTGAAGATCATCGCCATGAACGGCTTCCTCGATCTCGCCATCCTGCAGATCGACGACGCTGGCGTGGACAAGCTCCCCTTCGTCCCCATAGGAGACTCCGACCTCCTCACCCAGGGGCAGGATGTTTTTGCCATCGGTAGTCCGCTGGGCCTGGAGCGCTCAGTTTCCAAAGGCATCGTCAGCATCCGCGCGCGTGAAAGCAGCGGCCGCTGGTACATCCAGAGCACCACGCAGATCAATCCCGGCAACTCCGGCGGCCCGCTCTTCAATGCGCGTGGCGAGGTCGTGGGCGTGAACAACATGAAAGCCGCAGGCGTAGGCGTCGAAGGCCTGGGGTTCTCCATTCCCGCCAATGTGCTGAAGCTCTTCCTGAAAAATCGCGAGGCCTTCGCCTTTGATCCGCGCAATCCCAACAGCGGCTTCCGCTACCTGCCGCCCCCCTCTCCTTCGCAGGAAAAAACAAAGCCCGATTCTGTAACCACCGGCGGCTGATGCTTCAGGTAAATAGCAGACCGCTATCTCTTCCCTCCTCTTATGAAACTCCCCTCTCTCTCACTGTCCCTGCTGCTGGCCGGGATCCTCCCCGCCTCCGCCGCCGACCCGCTGGAGCAATGGTACAACCTGATGCCGAAGAACACCGTTGGCGTCATCGCCGTGAAAAACACGCCCGAACTGCTCGCCGACTGGGACAAGAGCAGCTACGCCAAATTCATGCAGGACGAAGAGGCCAAACGCTGGATGGCCCCCATGCACAAGGACGGAGACGCTCCTTGGGACAAGTTCTTCAAGGACACCTACGGCCAGAGCATGCACGACACGCTCAAAGACTACCCTGGTGCCGTGGTCAGCTATCTGGTGGTCAACGACATCGCGGACTTTGAAAAAAAGAGCCCGCCCGCTGTCTCGCTGTGCGAGATCGCCGGCAAGCAGAAGGAGATCGAGGCGCATAAGCTCGCCGAGGTGGAATCTAAAAAGAAGACAAACCCGGATATCAAGCTGCGCACCGAGGACATCAGCGGCGTGAGCGTGCAGATCGCCTCCGCTTCGGATGCTGCGGACGCACCGTGGGTCACGGCATGGGCGGTGATCGGAGATGTGATGGTGGAAACCAATGCGCGCTCACTCATGGAGTACATGATCGGCGCCCTGAAAAACAACGCTGGTGATCCTCCCGGCCTGCAGCACGAGCACCTGGCACGCATCAGCCAGATCACCAATGGCAGCGGAGACATGCTGGTCTATTTCAATGGTGTGAAGCTGCTCGATTACGCCGAAAAAGCGCTGACCGCCGCTGATGAGGCCAAAAAGAAGAATGCAGAAAAGCCGAAGGGGTTCAGCATCGACATCAAGCCCAAGACGGTCATGGACATGCTGGGCGCGCAGGAGTTGCAGGCCGTCGCGTTTTCCACAGAGTTTACTGACACGCAGTCGCGCATGGACGTGACCATTCTCCACCCACAGAAGCCCACCGGTCTTCTCTCCCTCATGCGCGGCTCCGCCAATGAGGTGGCCCTCCCTCCCTTCATGCCCGCAGGTGTCATGAGCGCCAGCGTCTCCCGGGTGGACATCGGTACTGTGTATGACGCCATTCTTGGCATGGTCGGAAAGCTGGGTCCCATGGCCATGATGGTGGCCATGCAGCTCCCTCAGCTGGAAGCTCAGATGGGTTTCAAGATCCGCGATGATCTCTTTGGCAGCCTGTCAGATGAAGTCGTCCAGGTTCAGGATGGCGTCGGCACCAAGGAGAGCCAGGTCACGGGCTTCAAGATCAAGGACGCCGCCAAACTGGGCGGGGCGTTGGACGCGCTCAAACGCTTCGTCGGCGCAGGCTTTGGCGCATTTGAAGAGAGCGACTACCTCGGCTACACCATCAATACCCTCAAAACCTCTCAAACAGCCAACGCCGCCACAGAGGTTTCCTACTGCAACACCGGCAAGTACCTCCTCATCTCCGTGGGCGGACAGGACACCCTGAAAAAGGTGCTGTCCCGCATGAAGGATCCCTCGGGCCCCAGCATCTGGGACAGCGCCCATGTGCAGAACCTGCTCTCCCTGGCTCCCAAAAACTACAACAGCGTGGGCGTGACAGATGCCGGACGCCTTATGAATTTCCTGGCCACCACCGCCGCCACTCTGGAGAGCAAGTCCGGAGCCAAGGCCAAGGCTGCCGCCAAAAAGAAAGGCCCGGGCAAGAAAGCCCTGGCCCCGGATGAAACCCCTGCCGCGGCTCCGGCTGCCAGCAGCTGGTTTGACCCGAACGCACGCCCCTCCAACGAGACCTTTCAGCGCTATTTTGGCAGCCTGCTGAATGTCAACTATGCGCACCCAGATGCCATCCAGCTGCACTACCTGACCACCCCTGTCGAGGCAAAGTAAGCCCCCACCTCCGCCGCCTGCCATGCGCCTTCATTTCCTGCCACTGCTTCTGGCAACCAGCGCCCTCGCCGAAAAGCCTGAGTTGTACTTTGACGGGCCGGAGATTGTGAAGCTCGACTGGAATACCTCCAGCCCGCGCGCCGCCGACTTCAATGGCGATGGTCTCACCGACATCGCCATCATCAACTCGGCGCGCGCTCGCATCGAATTCCTGCTTCAGCGCAAGGATGGCGTGCAGCCCGGCACTCCTGAAAAGACCACCCGCGCCGACCGCTGGAATCCCATCCTGGAAGTCTCCCGCTTTGACAAGCAGCCGCTCGTCATTGGCCATGCCGCCATGGCCCTGACCATCGGGGACTGGAATGGCGACAAAAAGACGGACATCGCCTTCATCACCGATGAGGACAAGCTGGAGCTGCGCATGCAGGACGACAAAGGTGCCTGGACTGCCAAGCGTGAGTTTACACTCGACTCCACTGCAGACGACACTGAGGTGCTGGCCGCACGCGATCTGAACGGCGACGGCCGCGACGACATCGCCCTGCTGACCAGCACGCGCCTCATGGTGCTGCTGCAGACCAAGCCCGGCGAGTGGGCGGAGCCGCAAAACTACGCGCTGGGAGAGAGTCGCTGTGCAGGGCTGAACTGCGCAGATCTGAATGAGGACGGACGCGCAGACATCTTCTACACCGCACCGGAGGGAGATGCGCTGCTGGTGCGCCTCCAGCATGAAGGCACCACCTTTGGCGAAGAATGGCGGCTGGAGATCCCCACTTCCCGCCACTGGCTGCATGCCATGCGCCTGGGTGGCAAACAAACCGGCGTGACCTGGATCCAGGACGGAACGGGCATGGTGGAAGTAGCCAAGCTGGCCCAAGGTGCCGCTGAACCGAATGCCGAGCGCGCTGCCACCATCCGCTATGCCATGCCTCCCACCGAATCCAAAAACGGCGCGGTGGCCTACGGCGACCTCACCGGAGATGGGTACGCGGATGTCGTCATCTCAGAACCCAAGGCCGCGCGCGCCTGGCTGTTTCAGGGCAGCGCCAGCGGCACCTTCAAAGAAGGACGTGAGTTTCCCATTCTCAGCGGAGTGGAATCCCTGGCCATCGCTGATGTGGATGATGACAAGAAAGCCGAACTCGTGCTGCTCAGCCCCGGAGAGCAGTCCATCGGTATCGCCCGCTGGCACAGCAACCGCCTGTCTTATCCCGAAATCATCTACCAGGCCAAAGAGGGCGAGACGTTGCTTACGCTCACAACAGACTCAGCAATCCTTTGTGTAAGCGAGATCAAGTCCAAGCCGCAGCTCATCACCCTGCGCAAGACTGCAGGGGCCAAGGGCTTCACTGCCACCACGCAGGAGCTGGCCGTCAAAACCGGCCGCATCAGCGGCATCCGCGTCGTCGATGCCAACCAGGATGGCCGCAGCGACATCGCGCTGTTTTCCAATCTCGGCCCGCTGCAGCTCCTGCTGAGCACCACAGACGCCAAGTCCCCCTTCAAGCGTGTCGAGGGCATCCCCGACACCTTTGTCAGCAAGCTCGCTCCCGCCGCGCTCTCCACGGGCGATCTCGACGGCGATGGCAAGGCGGAGATCATCATCGCCCATCAGCAGCTCGCGCGCGCCTTCAAGGTGGATGCCGATGGCAAGGCGAACATCGTGGAGCAGTTCAATGCGCACGATGCCTCCGCAGAGCTGCACAGCGCGCTCGTCTCCCGCAAGGATGGCAAGGTCTCTGTGCTGCTGATCGATGCAGCGCACAGCAAGCTGCACGAACTCACCGCCGGTGCCGACCGCGTCTATCGCGCCGACCACACCCATGCCCTCCCCGCCATGATACCGGAGCAGTGCGTGCTGATGAATGTGGAGAAAAGCACCCGCCTGCTGCTCCTCGGCAAAACCAGCTTTCAGCTCTCCCCGCTGGATGGCACCACCCTCAGGCTGGACACCGTGGCTTCCTTTGACAGCGAGCTGAAGGACACCTCCCCCTCCGATCTCCTGGCCGCGTCATTCTCTGGGGAAGACGTGGACGACCTGGCCCTCATGGACACCTCCAAGAGCCGCGTAGTCGAGATCTTCCAGCCCGCCACAGGGCAGAAATGGGACAGCGCCATGTACTTCCGCGTTTTCGAAACCGACCCCCACTTCCGTGGCAAGACCGGCCTGGAAAACGAGCCCCACGACTACACCGCCCTCGACCTCAACGGCGACGGCCACCTGGACCTCTGCCTGCTCACGCACGACCGCGTGCTGCTGTATGTGCGGAAGAAGCCAAAGTGATGCAGGCACTCCTGCCTGCAAAACGAGCCTCCCAAGATATTCGGCACCGATAACGCCCCGCATTCCACGATCTCATTTCACAGGCTTGCACAGGCTGAAAACCTGACTGACATCATGGCTTCATGAAACGCCTCTACCGCAACGCCCAGATCGCCAGCGAAGACAGCCCCAAGCTCCAGACCGCCGACGTGCTCGTCGAGGGAGACCGCATCATCGGCGTAGCCGCAGGCATCAGCGGAGTGGAGAATGCGGAGATCATCGACTGCACCGGCCGCATCCTGCTGCCCGGCCTGTTTGACATTCACGTGCATGCCCGCGAGCCGGGGCAGGATGACAAGGAAAACATCGCCAGCTGCGCCGAGGCCGCGATCAATGGCGGCGTCACCGGCTTTGTCATGATGCCCAACACCTCCCCCGCCATCGACAACGCAGGCGTGGTCCGGAGCGTGCTGGAAAGCGCCCGCCGCACGCGCATCGGTCCCGGCATTTACACCAGCGGCGCCATCACCAAGGGCCGCAAGGGCGAAGAGCTGGCGGGCATCGCCGGCATGAAGGCCGCAGGCTGCGTCATGCTCACCGATGACGGCTACGCCGTGGACAATCCCCAGGTGCTGCGCCGTGCCATGGAGTACGCGCGCGACTACGACCTCCCGCTTGCCAGCCACTGCGAGCTCAAGGCGCTCAGCGGCAAGGGTTGCATGCACGAGGGCAAGATCAGCTACGCACTCGGCCTGCCAGGCATCCCCAGCATCAGCGAGGAGATCTGCATCTCCCGGGACATCCGGCTGGCGGAATACACCGGCGTTCATCTCAACATCCAGCACGTGACCACCGCCGAAGGCATGAGCACGATCAAGCGCGCCAAGGACCGCGGCATCCGCGTCACCTGTGAGATCGCGCCGCATCATCTCATGTTCAACCATGAGCACATTGGCGACTACGACACGCACTACAAGATGAATCCCCCGCTGCGCACGCCGGAGGACAACGCAGCTCTGCTCCAGGGACTCAAGGATGGCTGGTTTGATGTCATTGCCACCGACCACGCGCCGCACACGCCGTTTGAAAAGAACCAGGACTTTGCCAGCGCACCCTTCGGTATCACCGGGCTGGAAACCGCTCTCGTCTCCCTCTATGACCGCTACATCTCCAAGGACATCCTTGACTGGGGCCTCATCGTCAAGCGCTACAGCGCCGAACCCCGCCGCCTCATGAAACTGGCCCCCGTGCCAGTGAAGGAAGGCGGCACTGCCGAATTCATTGTCTTCAATCCCGCCCGCACCACCACCTTCAGCCGCGCCTTCATGAAGTCGAAGAGCAGCAACACCCCCTTCCTTGATCAGACGCTTCAGGGCATGGTGGAGCGCGTGGTGTATCGCGGTGAGGAGCTGCTGACGCGCTAGCTCACGCCAGGCCCAACGTGCGCGCCATCAGCGCCGCACTGGTGCGGTCCGGCACCTGCAGCTTGTCCAGGATGCGGCTCATGTAGTTTTTCACCGTGCCTTCAGTGAGGCACAGCGCAGTGGCGATCTCCTTGTTGCTCATGCCACGCACCAGATGGCGCAGGATTTCCTCCTCCCGCTGGGAGAGCTGGCTGGCGATTCGCTTCTCCTCGCTGCTCAGAGGGCTCGGCTGAGAGAGGCGGTTAAACTCGGCCACCACATGAGTGGCCACCGATGGGTGCAGGTAGGTCTGGCCTTTGGCGACGGTGCGGATGGCCTCCACCAGTTGGTCCACCGGGGTGTTTTTCAGCACGTAGCCGCAGGCACCTGCACGCAGCGACTCAAACACATTCTCTTCCTGGTCAAAAATGGTCAGCATCAGCACGCGCACCTCCGGATGCGCGGCACGGATTCGGCGTGTGGCCTCCACACCATTCATCACCGGCATGCGCAGGTCCATCAGCACCACATGCGGCTGATGTTCGGCAGTCAGCCGCAGCGCTTCCTCCCCGTCAGCCGCCTCGGCCACCACATGCACCCGGCCGTCCAGCCCTAGCAGCTGGAGCATGGCCTCACGAAAGGGGGCCTGGTCATCCACGAGAAGAGTTTTGATGCGTGTGGTCATAGTTTCATGCTGGTATGACCATGCGGCAGCAGCCTCCGCCTTGCAGATCGGTTCCTGCGAAAAACTCACCATTAAGCAGAACCGCGCGTTCACGCAGGCCGCTCAGCCCATGCCCGCTCTCCGGGCCCCTGCTGAAGCCCCTGCCATTGTCCGCAACACTGAGTGACACGTATTTTTCCGAGGTGAAGTCGAGATGCACCACGATTTCCGAGCCCCCTGAATGGCGGCAGGCGTTTGTGATGCCCTCCTGGGCGCAGCGGTAGAGCGACATCTCCACCAGCGCCGGAAGGGGGCGCGATTTTCCAGATTGCTGCAACACTAGTTTGAGCCCAGGCCGCTCTGCGGCAGTGATCAGCTTTGTGAGGCTCTCCACCAACGCGCGCTCGGCCGACGCTGCGACGCGCAGAGTGGAGATGGAGCGGCGGATCTCCGCCAACCCCTCGCGGCTGGTGCGCTGCGCCTTCTGGATCGAATCCAGTGCCTGGGTGGGAGACTCGCGCATCAGCGCCTCCGCCACTTCCAGCTGAGCACCCACCACAGTGAAGTTGCGACCCACCGCATCATGGATCTCCCGCGCCAGCCTGCCGCGCTCCTGCTCGACGGCTTTTACAGCCGCATGATCCGCTTTCAATTCCAGCCGGGCGTTGGCTGCACGCAGCTCTTCGGCCATACGCGCCGTGCTGAGCCGCTGCCGCGAGGCCTGCGTCATCGCAAAGGCACAGCCCATGATGAAGACACTCGTAGTGAGCTGACCGCACATCCAAAACAAGGCCGACTGATGACCTCGCACTGCATTTTCATGGACCGTGGAGACAAACAATGTTCCGATGAGCACCAGGATCATGTGCACTCGCCGCCTCAGCAGCACCCCCGCAAAACCCGCCGTAGGCATCCAGAACCACTGCTGCAGCCCGATTGGATTGAAGGGACCTGCGAGGTGAGTACATGCTGCAGCCATCAGAATCTGCACTCCAAAGATTCTCGCGATGCTTCCCGCGTTATTTACCAGCGCACAGTCTAGGCAATTTTCTGAAAAAACATTGTGCAGCAACCGCCGGAGATGATACAGATTCCAGCCAAACACCAGCAGGCCGCAAACAACGAGCAGCCATGCATCAAAAAGCATTTTTGCTTCGGCCAGCAGCCAGCCGATCCATACCACTGGCATCAGGCTGACCCATGTCAAAATCGCGCTGGCAACACAGGCCATCCACCGGGCTGAGAGGTACTTTCCTTCCTGACACGCACCTTCTTCCTTTGTGACTCGTTGATCCGATTGTTTTGACACCTCTTTTGAGACCATGCAGGCGGTTAACTTTCACAGATTTCTCCCATCCGCTAATATTCCTAGCAGTTCATGACTTAAGTCATGCTGATGAAGCCTATCTTGCGCCTATTGTTGCTGGGCATGGCGACAAATTAGAAACGTGACCTAAACAGCTCAACTTCTGAAGATGCTTCATGAACTTATTTTTCATCATGCGACATAAATACTATGACACCTGTTCAATCAATTCTTCATTGAGTGATCGGCCCTCAATCCCCGCTTGAATTGAGGTGGACTCGGGGCTTCAAAATACCCTTTCATGTCCGACCTCAAAGAATACCTCTCCCAGCGCTGCCATTTTGTGGATGCCGCGCTGAACCGCCTCATCCCTGATGCCGACACCCGCCCGGCCACTCTGCACAAAGCCATGCGACACAGCATGTTCGCAGGCGGCAAGAGGCTGCGCCCCATCCTTTGCCTGGCAGCGGCTGAGGCCTGCGGCGGCTCCATCGATGATGCTATCTACAATGCCTGCGCGGTCGAGTGTCTGCACACCTACTCCCTCATTCACGATGACCTCCCCTGCATGGATGATGACGACATGCGCCGCGGCGTACCCACCTGCCACAAAGTCTATGGCGAGGCCATGGCGCTGCTGGCTGGAGACGCGCTGCAGGCGCTGGCCTTTGAGCTCGTCACCCGCACGCCCATCGCGCCGCTGCATCCAGTCGCGGTGATGGTGCTGGAGCTGGCCCGCACCGCAGGCAGCCTGCACCTCGTAGGCGGCCAGGTGGCCGATCTGGAAGGTGAAGGCAAAAAGCTGCCGCTCGAAGACCTGCGCTTCATTCATGAAGGCAAGACCGCCGCACTGCTGACCACCAGCGTGAGGCTCGGTGCCATGAGCGCCAACGCCAGCGAAGAGCAGATGCAGGCGCTGCATGACTTTGGCATGGCCACCGGCCTGGCCTTCCAGATCATCGACGACATCCTGGACGTGACTCAGACGAGCGAGAAACTCGGCAAGAGCGCCGGCAAGGACGTCGAGGCAGAGAAAAGCACCTACCCCGCGCTGATGGGCCTGGATGCCTCCCGCGCCGAAGCCCACCGCCTCACCGAAGCCGCCAGCCGCGCACTCGATGTGTTTGGAGATTCCGCCGTCAGATTGCGCCAGCTCGCGGACTACCTGCTGAACCGGGATTACTAGAATCGGTTGTTTTTTAAATGACATGTAGCCTCCCGGCTCAGCTGCCGGGAGGGTTTTACGAATGATCGGACCGCTGCTACTGCGCCGCGATCTTGTCCTTCTCCTTCTTCTTCGGCGGCTCTTCGGACTGCGTCTGAATGACCTCGCCGCCGGAGGGGATCACGAGCTCATCGCGCACCTGCGCAAAAGAACGCCCTTCGCGTGAGGCGTGGATGTAGAGCTTCTGCTTGCGCTTCTTGAGCGTCTTCAAAACTGCCTCCATCTGCTCGGACTCCACCTTGTCCATGAAGTCGGCAAACCAGTAGATCGTGTCAGCCTCCATGACCTCCTTCGACATCAGCGCAGTCCAGGCGTAGGTGATGCCGTTGAACTCCACAAACCAGGTGTTCCGGCGCTGGCTCATCATGTCATAGATGGCCTCCAGCGGCATCGGCTTGGCGGGGTCATACTTGAGTTTCTTGCGCTCTTCCTTGGAGATCTTGAGCGGGGTCTTGCCCTCCCATACCTGCCAGAAGGTGCGAAACTTGTCGCTGCTCACCGGATTGATGTCGTCGTCGATCTTCTCCTTCGGCTTCACCAGCCCGCAGCCAAAGTAGAGCACCAGCGGACTGCCGTAGGCCACCTTGTCCAGCTCCTTGGCCACCAGCGGGAGAAACTTGGTCATGGAGCGGGAGACATCCATGACCACGGCGATCTTGCGTGTGTCCTTGAGCTCTTTCCCAAACATCATCAGCGGCTTGAAGGCGCGCCCGGACATGGCTCCCATTCCCACTCCGCTGCCAAAACCGCCGCCTGCTCCGGCAGTGCCGAAGCCGGTGCTGCCGAGCTTGTCACCGCCGGCCAGGGAGGAAAAGTCCGGCATGTCCAGCATGGCTGGCGGAGCCTCCGGCAGTGTCAGCGCGGCGTCGATGCTGGTGGAGATCAGGCGCTGCTGCGGCATGGACTTCTGCACTTTTTGCTGCCGCTTCACCTGCACCTTGTGCGCCAGCTCTGCAGAGGCCTTCGCTCCCTGCTGCGTGCCACCGCCGGGCAGGAAGTCGATCTGCTTTTCATACACCTTGGAGGCAAACACAATAAACCCAGCCGCCACGACCAGCCCCACATGAAACAGGATGCTCAAGGTCAGCGACCCGCCGCCTATAGAGCGCCACAGCCGCACCAGGCGGTTGGGCTGCCTGTAGGTCTTCACTGCCCTGGCTCCGGGAGCGTGCGCCCCCACGACCTCTGAAGGCGATCCATCCTCGGACTCAAGTATCTCGGTAGTTGGATCCATGGCGGTATCCCGCTCTAAACGGGGCCGTCCGCTCTTTCTTCGGCTATTTTCCAGAATTCTTCTGGATCATTGAGGTTGAAAGAGTTGATCCAAACCGCCACTCAGCTTTTCCGGTGGGCCAAAATTCAGCAGCAGGGTGGATCCATCCCCTTGCACCACTCTGAAGCCTAACAGCCGCCTGCCGCCGGGCTCGATCTGCATGTCCAGCTGGCGCAGGTATTTTTTGATCAGCAGGGGGCGCGGCACCATGGCCACCGTGGTGTAGCCGGGCTCCTGCTGGGTGATCTTGAGCGTGAAGTTGTTCGTCAGAGACTCGGTGTCCATCTCCCGCCCGCTCAGAAATTTCATCCACATGCGCACGCGGCTGTCGTCGGACTTCAGGGTCTGCCACGGGCCCTCGGGGCTTTCCCTCAGATGCACGGACTCCTTGTCAAAAATGAGTGTGGATGCCGCAGGCGCGCCCAGTTCCAGCCGGAAACGCCCGTCCGCCATGCGCCAGAAGCGCCCGCTGGTGTGCACCGGCTCCTTCAGCGCCGGGGTGGTGCGCGTCTGCTCAAAAGCCACCTTGATGCTGCCGATTTCTTTCTGCGCCGCCATCCAGGCCTGCATCACCGGTGGGATGGAGGAGGAATCTGGCGCCGCGTGGGCAGACAGGGACAGCAGAAAGGTGAAGACAAAGATGATCGGCAGACGAATCACCCCACAGCCAGACACCCAAACCGCCCTGTTCTCAAGCGTTTCGCGGCCATGATTTCCCTTGCCCCCCCGTGCAAACCGTGTTCTCTGACCCTTCACCCCAACCCCCTACTTCACACACATGAGCGAACGTCGCGTCGTCATCACCGGCATGGGAGCCATCGCCCCCAA
The DNA here is from genome assembly GCF_014203095.1 of Prosthecobacter vanneervenii. Classification (NCBI taxonomy): domain Bacteria; kingdom Pseudomonadati; phylum Verrucomicrobiota; class Verrucomicrobiia; order Verrucomicrobiales; family Verrucomicrobiaceae; genus Prosthecobacter; species Prosthecobacter vanneervenii. The sequence continues at coordinate 112,958 of NZ_JACHIG010000012.1, forward strand.
CGGAAACAATAAAGATGACTTTTGGAAAAACCTGGTGGCAGGCAAGAGCGGGATCCGCCGCATCCAGTGCATGGACACCGAGAAGTATGACTGCAAGATCGGTGGAGAAGTGGTGGACTTTGACCCCACGCCCTTCTACAACAACCACAAGGATGCCCGCCGTGCGGACCGTTACTTCCAGTTTGCCATGGCAGCCTCCAAAATGGCAGCCAAGGACGCCGGTCTCAACCCCGACAGCCTTGACCCCCACCGCGTGGGCGTGATGGTGGGCAGCGGCATCGGCGGTCTGAGCACCATCGAGACCCAGTATGAGATCCTGCTGAACAAGGGCCCGAACCGCGTCTCCCCCTTCCTGATCCCGATGATGATCACCAACATCGCCAGCGGCATGATCGCGGCGGAGTACGGCTTCATGGGGCCGAACATGGTCATCGTGACCGCCTGCGCCACCTCCAACAACAACATCGGGGAAGCCTGGCGTATGATCAAATTTGGCGATGCCGACGTGATGATCGCCGGTGGTGCCGAGGCCTCCATCCGCCCCTGCGGACTCGCCGGCTTTGCCAATATGAAGGCCCTGAGCCTGCGCAATGACGAACCCGAGCGCGCCTCCCGCCCCTGGGACAAGGACCGCGACGGCTTTGTGATGGGCGAAGGCGCCGGTGTGGTGGTCATTGAAGAACTCGAACACGCCAAGAAGCGCGGTGCCACGATCTACGCCGAGCTGGCTGGTTACGGTGCCACGGCAGACGCCTACCACCTCACCTCCCCGCATCCGGAAGGCCTGGGCGCCGCCAAGTGCATGGAAATGGCCCTGCGCCACGCCAAGATGAACACCACCGATGTGCATTACATCAATGCGCACGCCACCTCCACCCCGGTGGGAGACCTGTGCGAGCTGCGCGCCATCAAGCGCACCTTTGGCGAATACGCCACCAAGGGCCTGCTCGTCTCCGGCACCAAATCGATGACCGGCCACCTCCTCGGCGCAGCCGGCGGCGTGGAGCTCATCGCCTCCGTCATGGCCATCAAGGACCAGGTGATCCCACCGACGATCAACGTCGAAAACCTCGACCCCGAAGTGGACGTGGACATCGTGCCAAACACCGCCCGCCCTGCCAAGGTGGAAGCCGCCCTGAGCAACTCCTTCGGCTTCGGCGGCCACAACGCCGCCCTGCTGATCAAGAAGTTCTAAGACTGAACTGGAATCTCCAGATGGGTGTGGCGAAAGCCCACCCGTCTTTTTTGTGCCTGCGGTGGGAGTCCTCTCCTATCGCGTCACCGCCAGCTCCACATCCTTCGCGCCTTCCACCACATCCAAGGTCCACTCGCCCGCGCCGGGCTTCTGCTCCTTCGTTGTCGCGGTGCCGTCCGCTGTTTCCAGACCGGGCACATCAGCAGCGCTGTAGCTCACGGTCAGCTTCACTTTACCCACGATCGGGCCGGTCTTTTCATCCAGCTTGAACTTGCCGCCCATCACACGTGCGCAGGCCACCGGTGCGGAGGGATCGTCTGAGGCAAAGATCACACTGCCCCAGCTCACGGGCTTGCCGTTCACCGTGACCTTGCCGTTGATGGCGGTGCGCTTCATCGGCTTGAGAAAGCCCTGGTTCCGCAGCCAGTCACGCAGATGGCCGCTCCAGGTGCCAAGCACGGGATCGCCCAGGAAAAGGCCCACGCCATGCGGACCGGGGCGGTAGATGTGCAGCTCGGCGGGCACTTTGTTTTTGCGGCAGGCCAGGTAAAAGGCCACGGCGTTTTCGGCAGGCACCACAGTGTCCTCATCGGTCTGGAAGATGAAGGTGGGCGGAGTATTGGCCGTCACGCGCGTCTCGGTGCTCACATGTTTGGCCAGTTCGTCGTTGTCGTTCGGGCCCAGCAGGTTTTTGCGCGAGCCCTTGTGTCCGTAGTCCTCGATCATCGAGATGACCGGGTAAGTCGGCGCAGCCACATCAGGACGGGCGCTGACTTGATCAATGGCATCATTCGTCATGCCCTCGGGTTTTTCATCAAACATGGTGGCCGCCATGGAAGTCAGATGCCCGCCAGCGGAAAAGCCGATGATGCCGATGCGGTTCGGGTCGATGCCGTACTCTTTGGCATTGGCCCGCACATGGCGGATGGCGCGCTGCACATCGATGAGCTGCGTCGGAAAGTGGTACCCCTGGCTTCCGAGACGGTAGTGCAGCACAAAGGCGGAGACGCCCAGGCCATTGAACCACTTGGCCACCTGCACGCCCTCATGATCCGCCGCCAGCCCGCCGTAGCCACCGCCGGGACATACGACGAAGGCCGCTCCATTCGCCTTGTCCTTGGCTGCCGACCACACGTTGATGAAGGGCTGGTCTTTGTCCTCCGTGCCTCTGGCTCCTGGAGCGCCTTCGGGCCAGAGCTTCACCTTGGTGGGCTCGGCGTGGCCGAGGGAGGTGAAAAAGAGGGCGGCGGCAAAAAGAGAAATCTTGTTCATGCGGGTGGAAGTCTGTTAATCCTGTCCACTACAGCCGTTCTTTCATCCGTCATGATCTCACGCCGTCATTTTCTTTCCACCAGCCTCGGCGCTCTCAGCGTCTCCACCCTGCCCGCCATCGAGCCCATCAAGCGCCCCGGCAAGAGCCGCATGCAGCTCGGTGTGGCCGCCTACAGCTTCCGCGACTACTTCCAGTGGATGCGCGACAAGGAGCAGAAGCCGAAGGACGGCAAGCCGCAGTGGAGCATCCTCGATTTCATCGACTGGTGCGGCGACAACAACGTTCCCGGCGCAGAAGTGACCAGCTACTTCTTCCCGAAGGACGTAGATGAGGCATTCCTCCTGGAAGTGAAACGCCGCGCCTATCTGCGTGGCGTGCAGCTGGCAGGCACGGCGGTGGGCAACAACTTTGCCCTGCCAAAAGGTGAGAAGCTGAGCGAGCAGATCGCCTACACCAAGAAGTGGATCGACCACTCCGCCATCATGGGCGCACCGCACATCCGCGTGTTTGCCGGACCGCAGCCGAAAGACCTCACGGAAGAGCAGGCCGTGGCCAACTGCCTGGAGTCCTACCAGGAGTGCCTCGACTATGCCGCCAAGAAAGGCGTCTTCCTCGGCCTGGAAAACCACGGCGGCATCGTGGCGGAGCCGCAAAACCTCATCAAGATGGTGAAGGCCGCCAAGAGCCCCTGGGCCGGCATCAATCTCGACAGCGGCAACTTCCACACCGAAGACCCCTACGCCGATCTCGCCAAGATCGCCCCGTATGCCGTGAACGTGCAGCTCAAGATGGAGATCAGCCGCAAAGGCGCCAAGAAAGGCGAAAGCGAGCCCAGCGACGTGAAACGCGTGATCCAGATCATGCGCGACGCCAACTACCAAGGCTGGTTCACCCTCGAGTTTGAAACCAAGGAAGATCCCTTTGTCCGCGTGCCCGAGATCTGCGACATGCTGCGCCCCTTGTTGGCCTGAGTTTGCGTTGGTTGGCAGTTGTTTGCGATGGTTTGCAGTGGTTGAATGAGGCCTTGGGCGCGCTTTGCGCCTGAGGTTCTTGATTGCTGCAGACCATGAGAAAAGAATTCCCCTTTGAGAAGCTGGAAGTCTGGCAGGATGCCCGGAAGCTGGTCCGCTCCGTGTATGAGTGCGCAGGTGCATTTCCATCCGCAGAGCGCTTTGGCCTGGCCAGCCAGCTCACCCGCGCCTCAGTTTCTGTGGCCAATAATCTGGCCGAGGGCAGCGGGCGCTCCAGCCTGAAAGATCAGGCTCACTTTTCCAGCCAGGCCTACAGCTCCCTCATGGAGACAGCGTGCGATCTCATTCTCTCCAACGACCTTGGTTTCACCTCCAGAGAGGCCACCGATCCCATCCTGAACCAGGCCTACGACCTCTCGGTCCGCATTCACAATCTCCGCGAATCCCAGCTCCGCCGCTCCTCTCAGGCTTGAAACCATCGCAAACCACTGCCAACAACTGCAAACCACCGCAAACCCCGCCATGTCCCACGCCCCTACCGTCGTCATCGAAAACTTCTACCCCTGCCTCGATGGCGGGCGGCATCCGGTCAAACGTGTCATTGATGAAACGCTGGATGTCTGGTGCGACATCTTCAAAGACGGACATGATGTGATGAGTGCGGTGCTGCGCTGGCGCACGGCGGGCTCCAAACGCTGGTTTGAGGCTCCCATGAAGCTGCTGGAAAACGACCGCTGGCATGGCCAGTGCCGCTTTCCCAAAGCCGGACGCTGGGAGTATGTCGTGGAGGCCTGGGGAGACACCTTCCGCTCCTGGAAGAAGACCTTCGCCGTGCGCGTGCAGGCCAAGGATCCCGACGTACCTGTGGAGGCCCAGGAAGGCGCACGCCTGCTGCGCGAGGCCGCGAAGCGCGCCCGCTCTGCGGGCACCGCCGCCAAGCAGCTCGAAGACTTTGCCGATGTGCTCACCTCCTCCAAGCCTGCAGACCTCATGGACGTGCTGCTCTCCGAGGAACTGCAGAGCCTGATGGACCAGTACCCGGACCGCTCCCAGTCCACGACCTCAGACACCCTGTGCGCCACCGTGGAGCGCGAGCGCGCACGCTTCTCAGCCTGGTATGAGTTCTTCCCGCGTGGCGCCGAGGGCCGCAGCGACAAGCACTCCACCTTCCGCGACTGCCTGGGCCGTCTTGATCACGCGGCGCACATGGGCTTTGATGTCATCTATTTCCCGCCGATTCACCCCATCGGTGTCACCGCACGCAAAGGCAAAAACAACACCCTCACTGCCAAAGAGGGCGATGTGGGCAGCCCATGGGCCATCGGCGGCCCGGCAGGCGGGCACTACAACATCGAGCCCGCGCTCGGCACCGAGAAGGACTTTGTCTGGCTGGTGAAGGAGGCCAAGAAGCGCGGCCTCGAAATCGCGCTCGACTTTGCGCTCAACTGCTCGCCAGATCATCCCTATGTGAAAGACCACCCCGAGTGGTTCTACCAGCGCCCGGACGGCAGCATCCGCTACGCGGAGAATCCGCCGAAGAAGTATCAGGACATCTATCCGCTGAACTTCCACTGCGACGACTGGCGCAACCTCTGGAAGGAACTCATCGCCGTGGTGCAGTTCTGGGTGGACCGCGGCGTGAAGATCTTCCGTGTGGACAATCCGCACACCAAACCCGTCGCCTTCTGGGAGGAGCTCATCGCCACCATCCAGCGCAAGGATCCGGACGTGCTCTTCCTGGCCGAGGCCTTCACCAAGCCGAAGATGATGCAGGTGCTGGGCAAGGTGGGCTTCACACAAAGCTACACCTACTTTACCTGGCGCGAGGACCGCCAGTCCCTGACCGAGTACGCCACCGAGCTGACCCGTGGCGATATGCGCTGGTACTACCGTGCCAATTTCTGGCCCAACACCCCCGACATCCTGCCCGGCCACCTGCAAAATGCGGGCGGGCAGATGTTCCGCATCCGCGCCGCACTGGCCGCCACACTCTCCTCCACCTGGGGCATGTACTCCGGCTACGAGCTCTGCGAAAACGACCCCTACCCCGGCAAGGAGGAGTACAACAACAGCGAGAAGTACGAACTCAAGCAGCGCGACTACAACAAGCTCGGCAACATCACCGGCTTCATCCGCCAGCTGAACCTCATCCGCCGCGAGAACCCGGCGTTGCATCTCTACGACAACCTCCGCTTCCACCACGCGGACCACGCCCAGACACTCTGCTACAGCAAGGCCACGCCTGACTTCAGCAACCGCATCCTTTGCGTCATCAGCCACGATGCCCACCACCCCGCCATCGGCATGGTGCATCTGGACCTCAGCGTCCTCGGCCTGGATGGCAGCCGCCCCTACAAGGTGACCGACCTGCTGCACAACCAGACCTACGAATGGCGCGGCGCGGACAACTACGTGGAACTCCGCCCCGGCGGCACCGCGATGCACATCTTCCGCGTGGAGCAGTGATGCACCATGAAATGCCGCGAAAAGCTGCTGCTCTCCCTGCTGGTGCTTTTGCTTGCAGGGATGTCGCTCTCATGGCGGCTTGAGTCTAGCAGCAAAGCGGCTCCGCTGGGGCATGATGCCACCTTTGTGATCAAGACGATCACGGGTGCCAAGAAGGTTGAGATCCAACTCGTCTTTTTTGATGAGAAGCAGTGCACCCTGCGAGTGGCGGTGAATCCCAGCCGCCAGATGGCAGCGCCTCTGAATGAAATCGCAGCAGAGGCCAAGGCCCTGGCTGTGTGCAATGGTGGCTACTTCCATGTGGACAATCTCACCTCCGACGGGCTCGAAATCGCCGATGGCAGACGAGCAGATGAATTCCGCCGCAATGCTGGCTGGGTCGGTGCGCTGATGGTCCGTCAGGACAAGCCGTCGCTCATTTTGGAAAAGGAGTTTCAGGACGCGCCAGACATCAGCGACTTTATCCAGTGCAGTCCCTGGCTGGTGGATGAGGGGCAAATCTGCCCCGTGCTGAATCCCAGCCAGGACCCGCGCAACCGCCGCACTTTCATCATGACCGATGGCGCTGGACGCTGGGCCATCGGTGTGTGCAATGGAGTCGGGCTGCATGAGCTTGCAGGCATTCTTGTCACGCCTGGCATCATCACCGAGATGAAAGTGAAGCGAGCGCTGAATCTCGATGGCGGCCCCTTTACCGGCCTTTGGTGCCGCAGCGCCGATGACCGTGAGCATTTTGAAAAGCCCGGCTGGGAAGTGCGCAACGCCATCATGGTCCTGCCGCGAGATTCAAGGTGAGCTGCGGCGGCTTTGCTCTCGTTGAAGATAGATTTCAGATTCCAGTCTGTATTGGTGAAGCCTCCGCCAGACGGCCCCTTCCCCATGCTGAAGCACCTTTGCTCCCTCCTCGTTGTCGCCCTGCTTGCCTCGCCTCACTCGCTGAGTGCTGCCGATTCGATCATCGTCGAAAAAGGCAAGCCCCATGCGGAGATCGTCATCTCTGACAAACCCGCACGCATGACGAAGCTGGCGGCGAAGGAGTTGCAGCAGTACGTGGCCAAGATGTCCGGCGCGACTCTGCCTGTCGTCACAGAGCGCACGCCGGGAAAATCCGCCATCTTTGTAGGCATGAGCCGCCACACGGAGGCACTGGGCCTTGCGACACAGACGCTCCAGCACGGTGCCTTCCGTATGGCATCCGGCGAGGGCTGGCTGGCTCTGCTGGGTGCGGACAAGGACTATGTCCCCATCGAGCCCTGGGGCCGCAAGCGGGACAAGAACGAAACCGCCCGCGTGAATGCCGAGTGGGACAAAATCACGGGGGACACCTTTTGGAACACCGCCAGCGAGCTCTACCAGCGCTACCACCCGGAGCTCGACATCTGGGAGATGGATGATGCAGGCACCTTCAATGCCGTGAATGAATTTCTGCGCGGCCTCGGCTGCCGCTGGTTCGCTCCCGGAGAGATCGGCGAGGTGGTGCCAAAGGTTGCGACGATTCCGCTGCCGCAGGTGAACCGCACCGTGACGCCGGACTTTGGCTTCCGCCGCTTTTCCTACTACACGCAGCACACGGGCATTGGCGACAGGGCGCTATGGGATCTGCGCCTCGGCCTCAACTTTGGCGCGGAGATCGCGGGCTTTCCACAGATCTGCCACGGGCTGAAGTTTGTCATCATGCGCGAGGAGATGAAAAAGGCGCACCCGGAGATGTATCTGCTGCAGGAGGGCAAACGCAGCACTCGCAGCGAGGGCGTCCCCAATCTGCTCTCTCCGCTGCTGTTTGAAAAACAGGTGAAGCATGTGCGCGCCATGTTTGACCACTTCCACGAGCCGATGCACAACATCGACCTCGTGGACGGCTACAGCGGCCTGACCTCCGACGATCCCGCGTGGATGGCGCAGCTCACACCGGAGCGCGGCTGGAGAGGCACCATGTCCGACCACGTGTGGGGTTACCTGAACCGCGTGGCGCTGGAGGTGAATCGCAGCCATCCCGACCGGCTCGTCAGCGCACTGGCTTACGGGGCCTACACACAGCCGCCGCAGAAGATTGAAAAGCTGAGTCCCAATCTCGCGCTGATCGACGTGCGGCACCGCCAGGAGTTCTGGGACGAGGCCAAATGGAAGGAGCGCCGCCAATGGCGCGCCGAGTGGCTCAAGAAACTGCCGTCAGGCAAGTACATCAGCTGGGACTTCTGCACCAATGCACGCCCCGAGCAGGTCGGACGTCCGGTGGTTTATACGCAGCAGATCAGCCGGGACCTGCGCGAGCTGAAAGGTGTCAGCCTTGGCGAACTGGTGGAAATTTATGCGCACCCCACAGACAAGGAAAAATCCTTCGGCTACAACGACCTCGCCATCGAGCATCTCAATCTCTATCTCACGGCCCGGCTCTACTGGGATGTGAATCAGGACGTGAATGCGCTGCTGGCAGATTATTTCACCAGCTACTACGGCAGTGCGGCAGAGGCAATGAGGGCCTTCATCACCCATGCGGAGGCCAATTGGATGCACATGAACACCGATGCGGCAAAGATCGGCGAGTCTCTGGACCTTCTCGCCAAGGCCAAGGCCGCCGCCGATCCGGCCAGTCTCCCCGGCCGCCGCATCCGGCAGATCGCGGACCTCATGAAGCCACTGGAAGCCCTGCGGATGCAGCTCAGCCGCAAACGCGAAACGGATCTCTCCTATCGCGTGCTTGAAACGTCCAACACCGGCGCCAAACCGCTCGGCAGCAAGCCGCTCGATGGGAACGTGGACAAAGCCTGGTGGGGCGAGGTACGCATCGCGCCGCTGATCAAGCTGCGCCCTGAAGACACGCAGCCCAAATGCAGTAGCAGCTTCCAGATCCAGCGCGATGGCAGCACGCTGCACATCGGCATCGTGTGCCTGGAGCCGGACATGAAGAGACTGCAGATCAGCACGACTCAAAACGACGATCCGAAGCTGCTGGACGGCGACCACGTCAGCCTGCTGATCGAAACATCCTCGCGCAGCTACTACGAGATATCCATCAATCCAGCCGGAGCCGTGTATGATCTCGACCGCGCCACTGGTGGACGTGGGCTCGGCTGGAGCAGCGGCGCGCAAGTGGCCGTGCATCGCGGCTCGGACCGCTGGAGCATCGAGATGAGGCTCCCGATTGTCGGAGACGAGGCTTTTGTGCTCGACCCCACCAAGGGCATCGATGGCTCGCGGCCCACCGAGCTCTTCCCATGGCACTTCAATCTCGGCCGCAACCGCGTGCGGCACGGCAAGGCAGAGCGCACCGCCTACTCACCCACCGGCAAGACAGACCTGCATGTGCCCGAAAAGTTCGCCAAGCTCTGGGGTCGGTAAGATTTTCCGTCACCAAATTCCTGGTGAGATATGGACGTCTGCGCGCGTTCGGAAAAGATGCGCCCAGCCATTTTCAGCCTTCTTCTCCTCGGCCTGCTCTCTACCGCCTCCGCCGCAGAGCCGCGCTGGTACAAAGGGAACACGCACACGCATTCCCTCTGGAGCGACGGCAATGATTTTCCGGAGATGATCACGGACTGGTACAAGCAGCACGGCTATGACTTCCTGGCCATCTCTGACCACAACGTGCTCCAGGCGAAAGAGGTGTGGATGAGCGAGCCCGCCATCGAGAAGCGCCGCCGCATCCTCGGCAAGACGACCATGGAAAAGTACCGCGCCCGTTTCGGTGATGAATGGGTGACCACACGCGTCAAAGACGGCGTGACCGAGGTGCGGCTTAAGAAGCTGGAAGAGTACCGCCCCAAGTTTGAAGAGCCGGGCAAGTTCCTCATCATCCAGGCGGAGGAAATCACGGCAGGCTTTGGCAAGATCCCCATCCACCTCAATGGGGTGAACCTGCGTGAGGAGATCAAGCCGGTGAAGGATCTGAGCAGCATCCAGGAAGTGATGCGCGCGAATCTGAAAATGGTGAACGAGCAGTCGCAGCGCCTGGGCATTCCCATGCTCTCCCATATCAATCACCCGAACTTCAGGTGGGCGCTCTCCGCCGAAGATCTGGCAGCGGTCCTGGAAGAAAACTTTTGGGAGATCTACAACGGACACCCCACCATCAACTACCCCGGCGATGCCTCGCGCATGGGTCATGAAAAGATCTGGGATGTGGCCAACACGCTGCGCATCTCCGAATTCAAAGCCCCGCCGCTCTACGGCGTGGGCACGGACGACTCCCACCGCTACCACGGCGAGGAAAACGGCCCTGGCCGCGGCTGGGTCATGGTGCGAGCCGCCAGCCTGGATCCCGCCGAGATCGTGAAGGCGATGAAGGCTGGCGACTTCTACGCCTCCTCCGGCGTGACGCTGGACGATGTGAGCTTCAAGGACGGCGAGCTGCGCATCCGCATCCACGCAGAGCCCGGTGTCACCTACAGCACACAGATTCGCGGCACGCTGCCCGGCTACGATGCCACCACACGCCCGGCCCCGCCCGTGGCCGATGACCTCCATCCGCCGCGCCTGCTTTACTCTGACGACATCGGCAAGACACTGGCCACCATCGAAGGCACGGAAGTCGTGTGGAAGCCGAGCGGGAAGGAGCTCTACTTCCGCGCGGTGATCACCTCATCAAAGCCATACGCGAATCCCTCTTTCGAAGGCCAGAAGGAGATGGCCTGGACGCAGCCGATAGGGTGGAAGAAGTAGGGGTGATGTTGTGACGTTCGGCAGCCCGAAGTAGTGCGGGCAATCCTGCCCGCAAAGAGCGCGTTCACCACGGGGCAGGATTGCCCGTGCTACTTAGCCATGCACCATCGGGAAACTCTACCTGATCCGCATCCCCTGCATCCGCCCCTGCATGCCTTCCAGCATCGGAGCCATCTCCAGCTTCATAGAAAGCGGGGCCTCCTTGAAGAAGAGGCCCATGTCCTTGGTGAAGTTCTTTTCAAAGCTGGCGGGGTCCTGATCCAGCAGCATCTGCATTTCAGGATTCTTCGCGGCCTTCTTTTTCATCTCGCGCTGGATGCCGCCGATGATGCGGCGGCGGTCCTCCGCAGGGAGCTTCTCTAGGCCCTTCATCACCGCCTTGAAGTTCTCTTCCACGGTGCGGCCCACGTATTCGCCCTTTTCTTCATCGGTCAGGGATTTGGTAAAGCGCTCCATGGTTTCCAGGCCGTCCTCGCGCATCTGGTTGCGCTGGCTGAAGTCGAGCTTGAGCACGGAGGCGATGACCTTGTCGAGATAGGCTTTCCGCTTCGACTCCGAGAGGTTTTCATCCTCCAGCCACGGGGCCTCGGCCATCAGCGCCAGAGTCTTTTCCGGTGAAAAGACCGAGTCCTCCGTGACCCACATGACCACGCCCACTCCGGCCCACACGAGGACGAGAAAAGCGGCGATCTGGAGCCAGAAGCGTTGGAGCGGCATGATCCGCTACTTTTTGCCAAAGCGGCGGCCTAGCAACGAGAGAAATTCCCCGGCTTCCTCCACCTTGAGGATTTTGGTGACAGCAAAATACGCTGCGGCAGAGGCGGCAATGCTGATGCCCAGCGTGGCGCAGCGCAGCACAAACTGGAGATGCGCCCAGTCGGACATGATGCTGCTCTTGGCGGCGATGCAGATGGCAGACATGGCCGCGATGCCCACCAGCAGCCTGCCGAGCGATTGCATGAGCGGACCCGTTTCGAGACCGGAGGCAAATTTGCGCATGCAGAGGTAGAGCGTGAGGAAATTGAGCGAGAGCCCCACCGCCGTGGCCCAGGCCAGCGCGGTGTGGTCCCAGTGGAAAACAAAGACGGTGATGGAGTTCACCGTGGCGGTGAAGACGATGACGCCGATGCTGACCACCATGGGAATGAAGCGGCGGTTGATGGTGTAAAACGCAGGCTGCAGCACCTTGATGGCAGCGTAGAAGATGAGACCAAAGGCGTAGGCCTGCAGCGGTGCCGCGGTGTTGCGCACGTCCGAGGCGTTGAATTTCCCATGCTCGAAAATCACGGAGATGATTTCCTCTGAAAGCAGCGTAAGGCCCACGGCGCAGGGCAGTGTTAGGAAGAGCACCAGACGCAGCCCCTTGGCCAGCGCGCCACGGAAGGCGGGGGTAATTCCATCGGTGGCCAGGCGCGACAGCATGGGCAGCGTGACGGTGGCCACGGCCACGCCAAACAGGCCCAGCGGCAGCTGCTGCAGACGCTGCGCATTGGCCAGCCAGGCGAGAGATTTTTCATGCCCGTCGGTATAGGAGGCGAAGATGGAGTTGAGCAGCACCGCCACCTGCGTGCCGCTGGCGGCCAGCATGGAGGGCCACATGAGGTGCAGCACCTCCTTCACAGCCGGGTCTTTGCAGCCGAAGTCGAAACGGAAGCGGAAGCCCACACGACGCAGCGAAGGAAGCTGAATGCCGAGCTGCATCACACCGCCGATCAGCGTGCCGATGGCGAAGCCGGTGAGGCCCTTGTCGGTGACGTGGCCATGGCGGAACCCGGGATCAATGATCCACGCCAGCACCACGCCGCCAACAATGCAGCCGAGATTAAAAAATGCCGAGGCCACGGCAGGGATGAAAAAGACCTTCTTCGAATTCAGCATGCCCATGACCAGCGCCGTGACGGACACCAGCGCGATGAAGGGGTACATGATCTGCGCCAGCCAGGTGCCGAGCACCTTGGCCTCCTCGCTCAGACCCGGCGTCAGGATGCGGAAAAGGATGGGTGCCAGCGCCACACCCGCAATGGCCACGAGCGTCATGAACCACATGGAGAGGGAGATCATCTTGCGCCCGAGCACCCACGCGGCCTCGTCGCCCTCAGTCTTCATCTTCTTGGAGAAGGTGGTGACAAAGGCCGTGGAGAGAGCGCCTTCGGCAAAGAGATCTCGCAGCATGTTCGGCGTGCGGAAGGCGGCGGTGAAGATGCCGGTGTAGGCGGAGCCGAAGAAGCCATTCAGCATCTGGTCACGCACCAACCCGAGCACGCGGCTGCACAGGATGGCAATGGAGACCACGCCGGTGGAGCGGGCCGTGGCACCGGTCTCCGGCTTGGCGGCCGCTGGGCTGGCCTCCGGTTTGCCTTCTTTCATCGGCTCTGATGGAGATGCGTCATTCATGTGAGTGTGATGCGTGATTCAAACTGGGCGTATGGACCAAGCGCGGATTTGGAGTGCGGCTGCGCAGTGAGGAACGAACGAAGCTGCCGCTTTCGAGCGTCTCGTGGTGGCGCGGGGTCTGGGGAATGCGCATGCCGTCCGGCCTGCGGAAAGCGGTGGCTGCGCTCGTCCCTCGCTTCGCGACCGCACTCCAAAGGGCTGCCGCCACTTGCGCTGCGATTGGAACGAAGTTCGTGAGGTCATCGAAGATGTGGAAGGGAGGACGGCGGCACTACACCCGGCGGCTGGCGCGGCGCAGCTTGTCCATCATGGCGATTCCCATGCCATGTTCATGCAACGGTTCTGCAATGATTTCGTCCACGCCCAGCTTGTCCAGCGCGCGCAACACATAGAAAAAGCGCACGGCTGCCTCCGGGAGCTTGCCGTTGCCGGGGCTGAGCATCATGACTTCCTCCCAGTCGCAGAGATTGAGGTAGCCGTCCTTTTCTTCGCCACGATAGCTCATGAGGGCGTAGCGCTTGCCCTCTTCAGGAATGAAATCATCCGGGCTCTCCAGCAGGCGCAACGGCGTCTTGGGAGCGTAATGGGAGGCCAGCTGGCCGGGAGCAGCGGTGGCTTCATCCACCACCGTGCGCGTGGCCTGTCGCACTTTGCCGTAGGCTTTCAGATCTTCCGGGGTGATGGGACCGGGGCGCACGATGTCGATGAACATCTTGGGGCTGCCGGGCTCGATCTTGATGATGGTGGACTCCAGGCCAAACATGCACGCTCCTGCATCCACGATGAGGTGGATGCGCCCATCCAGCTCTGCCTGCACAGCGCTGGCGGAGGTGGGGCTGATGGAGCCGAAGCGGTTGGCGCTGGGCGCAGCGAGAGGTTTGCCCAAAGCGGTGATGACGCGGCGGAAGATGGGATTGGAGCTGACGCGCACGGCCACGGTGGGCAGACCGGCGGTCACGAGATCCGGCACGATGGGCTTCTTCGGCAGCAGGATGGTCAGCGGGCCGGGCCAGAAGCGCTCGACCATCTTTTTCAGCGTCGCGGAGATCTCCGGCGGCACATCGGCCACGAGGTCGAGCTGGTCCTTGCTGGCCAGATGCACGATGAGCGGATCAAAACTGGGGCGCTCCTTGGCCTCAAAAATCTTGGCCACAGCGGCGGCATCCAGCGCATTGGCCGCGAGGCCATACACCGTCTCCGTGGGCAGCGCCACGACTTCGCCCTCCCGCAGCAGGCGCACGGCTTCATCCACCGCCTGGTGCATGAGCGGAGGCTGGTCAGTGGGGAGGACGGCTGTGACGTAGGAGGACATGAGAGGAAGTGAAAGATGAAGACTGAAAGATAAAAACTAAAAGGGTTCGAGAGCGGGTGATCGAGGCAGAACGATGCTTAGATTTCAGCTTTTATCTTTTAGTTTTCCGAACGCGTGAAGACTCCCATGACGGCAAAGCATGCCACCCTCACTTCGCCGAAGGCGCAGCGCCTCCTTCAATCATCGCCCACGCGTTGTGATTGTGGATGGATTCGTAGTTTTCAGCCTCCACACGGAACCAGGTGATGCGTGGATGCGCCTTGGCCTTCACGGCCACATTGCGCACGAGGTCCTCAACGAACACTGGGTTGTCGTAGGCGGCTTCAGTCACGTGCTTTTCATCCGGGCGTTTCAGGATGCTGTACAATTCGCTGCTGGCGCTGGACTCCACGAGCTCCAGCAGGTCCTCGATCCAGATGGGATCACTGAAGCGCACGGCCAGAGTCACGGTGCCGCGCTGATTGTGCGCGCCACGGGCGCTGATGGCCTTGGAGCAGGGGCAGAGCGTGGTCACAGGCACCTCCACGGTCAGGACAAAGTCGGTCTTCTCCTTGTCGGCGTTCACTTCAAAGATGACGCCGTAATCCAGCAGGCCTTCGGCACCGGAGACGGGTGCCTTCTTGGAGCGGAAGTAGGGGAACTTCATCTCCACATGCGCCTTGTCGGCATGGAGCTTTTTCATCAGCTCCTTTGGCATGGCCACGATGTTGGAGACAGTGAGCTCCTTGCCATGGGCATGCAGCACCTCCACAAAACGGCTCATGTGGGTGCCTTTGAAATGATGCGGGAGATCGACGGCGAGGGAGACGGTGGCGACAGTGTGCTGCACAGCGGCATCTCGGTCGCGAATGCTCAAAGGGAAGCGCAGACTGCGCACACCGACGCGGTCGATGGGCAGTTGGCGGTCATCACGTTCGTTTTGCGTGTCGGAAAGTGCGGGCATGGGCTGGAAATAGAACTTCCCACTGCCGCGGTGTGCAACAGTGGGAAGCAGATCAGGAGAAACCCTTCACGGGTGTGACGTCCGGCAGATCAGGGCAGGAGGTTGACGGCGCGGGAGCGCTTGACCTCACGCACGACCTTGCGGTGCAGCCAGGCAGGAAGACCGGTGATGCGGCGGGGGATGAGCTTGCCGGATTCGGTGGTGAAACGGGCAAGGATCTCAGGATTGGTGTAAACGATCTTTTCCACCGGGATGTCCACACGGCGGCGCGGCATCTTGCGATTGGCGCGGCGGAAGTTGGACATGCGTTCTTTGGTCTTCGGTTGCATGGCAGTCTTGGGTAAAAATTAGCGAATTTCGCGGTGAAGGGTGCGCTTCTTCATGAAGTGATTGAACTTCACCTTCTCAAGACGGCCGGGGGTGCGGACGCTCTTTTTGTTGCGCGTGGTCACGTAGCGGGAGGGCGGCATTCCTGCGGCCTTGGCTTCCGTGCATTCCAGTGTGATGATTTCTCGCGGCATAAATTTGGGGCGCGGAGATTAGGTCACTCCTTGGAGAAGTCAAGCGATTCGCCTGAGTTGTTGTTATTGGAGCTCGGAATCGTGTCGTCCTCGTCCTTTTCGTCGTCGGAGGCGTCGTCCGCGCTGTCCAGTCCGAAGAGGGAGTGCACCGGGCGGCTCCAGCGGCCGCTCATCTGGTTGCGCTCCAGCTTTTCCTGGTAGGCGACGGAGAAGCGGGCGAAGGGCATGGCCTCCAGGCGCTCTTCCGGGATCTTGACGCCAGTTCCTTCGCACACGCCGTAGGTGCCGGTTTCGATGCGCTTGAGGGCTTCGTTGATCTCATAGAGGGCGTCCTGTTCCTTGCCGAGGAGGCTGAGGGCGAAGTCGCGGTCATAGGCATCGCTGCCGGCATCTGCCTGATGCATGCCGAAGGCGGAGGCGTCGCCGTTTTCATTGCGGATGGTTTCGCTGGCCACGCCTTCAATGGAGTTGAGGTAGGCGTCGCGCAGCTCCACGAGGCGCTGCTTCTGCTTCTTGAGGAAGGGGGTCATCTTCACCGGGCCCTTGGCGATCTCGATAGTGATGCCTTCGTCCTCACCGCGGTTCACGCGGGAGCGCGGGGTGCCGCCGGTGGCGCCACGGGGCATGGAGACCTGGGGAGTTTTGGTGGCGGGCTTTTCAGCCTTGGCAGGAGCCTTCTTGGCAGGAGCGGGGGCGGGCGCAGGAGCCGGGGCCGGGGCTGCCTTGGCGACAGGCTTCTCGGCCTTGGCCGGTGCGGGCTTCACAGGAGCGGCGGCTTTGGCAGGAGCGGCCTTCTTGGCCGGGGCTGCAGCCTTGGCGGGTGCGGCTTTCTTGGCAGGTGCCGCCTTCTTTGCAGGGGCGGCGGCTTTCTTGGCGGGAGCTTTTTTGGCGGCGGGTTTCTTCACAGGCTTGGGATCGGGTTTCTTGGGGGCGGGCTTTTTCGGCGCCGCTTTTTGAGAAAGGGGTTTGCTTTTGGCCTTCACCGCCGGCTTGGCGGGGGCTGGTTTGCTCTTCGACTTCACCACCGTGGCTGGAGCTTTTTTCGCGGGCTTGGCGGCGGGCTTTTTAACTGCGGGTTTCTTGGATTTCGCAGGCATGACTTTGACGGTGTTGGGTTAGTCGATGAACATCTCCTGTCACAGCCCCCGTTGCGCAAGGGGTGGAAAAAGAGGCGCGGATTCTGGCTGCGGTTGCCATTTCACGCAACCAGTATTCCAACGCCGCCCCAAGGTTCACGTTTCAGGCAGGATGGGCATCTTGTGGCATGTGGCCGGTTGCGCCACCGGGGAGACAGGGCTTACTCTGGGCGCATGAATGCCGAGCCTCCCCCCAGTTCCGTGCTTTCCAGCCTCTGGCTGCAGATCCGCGCCGTTCTCGATCTGGTGCTGGATCTCTCCTTCCAGCGCTTTGTGACCCCGCGCCTGGTGCGCATGCTCTACGTGCTGAGCCTGCTGGCGGCGGCCTTCTACGCCTTCAGCTACATGTTCAGCGGGTTTAAAAACGGCACCTTCACCGGTCTTTTCCAGATGGCCACAGCCCCGCTGGCCTTTCTGCTCTACCTCATTGTGGCCCGCGTCACCGTGGAGCTGATCCTGGCCATCTTCCGCATCGCCGACCACCTGGCGCCCAGGCCGGATGAGCCCGGGGCCAGGCCGCCGGTGAAGCCGGGGAATTTCACCGACCCGGTGAGGTAGGATCTTGAGGGTGGTTGCCTCTGATGCGCGACTTTGTGAAATTTTTCACAAATTGCGGTTGCCGCCCCCGGCTGCACCCTGATAATCGACCTGCCGATGTACACTCCCATGCTCGCTACTTTTGATCTCATTGCGCTCGCCGCCTCGGTGGGGAAGATCGTTTTTCTGACTTTCCTGGTCATCCTGCCGCTGGTGTCCATCGCCGTTTACTTTGAGCGACGCATCTCCGCCGTGATCCAGGACCGCGTGGGCCCGAACCGCGTGGGCGTGCCGCTGACGCTGTTTGGCTTCAAGAAAGACTGGCAGCCCTTCGGCATCGGTGGTCTGGCCCAGGCCGCGGCAGACGGCCTCAAGTTCATCCTGAAAGAGGACTTTGTGCCGAAAAACGTGCGCACTTTTTACTACTGGCTGGCCCCCTGCCTCACCGTGGTGCCCGCGCTGCTCACCTGTGTGGTACTGCCCTTTGGCAGCGAGCTGAATCTCTCCTTCCTTGGTCTGGCCGAGCCGATCAAGCTGGTGATCGCCGACCTCAGCGTGGGTCCGCTTTTCACTTTTGCCATCGCCTCCATCGGCGTGTACGGCATCGTGCTGGCAGGCTGGTCTTCCAACTCCAAATATCCCTTCCTCGGCGGTGTGCGCGCCAGCGCGCAGATGATCTCGTATGAGATGTCCCTCGGCCTTTCCATCATCCCGGTGCTGATGATCTTCGGCGAGCTGAACCTGACCAAGATGTCCGCCTTCCAGGATGCCAATGGCTGGCTGCTGCTGCCCTTCTGGGGCGAGGGCCTCACGCTCTCCCGCTGGGTGCTGCTCATCCCCATCGTCATCTCCTTCGTAATCTTCACCGTCTCCATGTTTGCCGAGACGAACCGCCTGCCCTTTGACCTGGCGGAGTGCGAAACGGAACTCGTGGCCGGCTACCACACCGAGTACAGCTCCATGAAGTTCGCCCTCTTCTTCATGGGCGAATATGCCGCGATGATCATCGGCTCCGGCATGGCGGTCACGCTCTTCCTCGGCGGCTGGAGCATCCCCTTCTGGCCTTATCTGGAAAAGGTCATCCCGCTGCAGCTGCACTACACCCCCGGCACCACGCCCTTCTACACCGGCCTGCTGCACATGGGCACGTTCTTTGCCAAGGTGTTCCTTTTCATCGTCTTCTTCATCGTCATCCGCTGGACGCTGCCCCGCTTCCGCTTTGACCAGCTCATGGCCCTGGGCTGGAAGGTCTTCTTTGAGCTGGCGCTGGCGAATGTCTTCCTCACCGCCGTGCTCATGTGGTGGTTTCCGCTGAAGTAATTTCGCGCCCCCAAGCCTTTTGGCAGCAGAACCATGCAGATGATCTGCTCTGATCAGGCGAACCTGACAGCGCAGGCCAATCAGACCTGCGGCTCCACCACGCACGCGTAGGCGGCAGTGTTGGTGCCGGGCATGGAGACGATGGCGGGTTGCCGGGTGCACCTCGCAGAGAGTGCGCCAAGCACCAGATGCAGCGCGCTGCTGGCGCCCATGCTTTCTCCCAGGATCTTCTTGGGGTTGTGCACCGCACTCCATGGGCCGCAGGACCATGCGGCGTCCTCGGCGTGGTCCAGGCGTGAGATACCGATCAAATCGGTGAAGAGCGTGGCCTGCCGCCCTGCCAGCGACTCGCAGGACTGCGTCACGAGCTGCGGCAGCACCTTCGTGCGCTCCTGCCAGGAGAGATAGCCCAGCGGGCCGATCATGGCACTGATCTGCGGGCCTGCGCCTTCAGCAGAGACGAGGATGGCTCCGGCGCCCTCAGACGCGATGAGGCGCGGGTGATAGTAGGTGAGCGCCTCGGCGCTGAGCCAGTCGCACTCCTCCGCTGCGAGGATGAGGCATTCTTTGACAATGCCGCTGCTGATCCAGAAGGACGCGGCATCCAGCGCCTCCATGATGGCGTTGGAGCTGCCCACCAGCGTGCTCACCGCGCCGTCGATGCCGAGAAAGGAGGCGATGTGGGAGGCCGGTGCATTGAAGACCGTCTCGGGGAAAATGAGCGGGCTGGCCTGCGCGGGATTTTCCAGCACCTCGTTGTAAAAGCGGCCGGTGTAGTTCACACAGCCGTTCATCATGACAAAGATCATGCCCAGGCCCGGCGGCGGCGCGGCGGGGTCATACCCGGCGTCTGCGAGGGCCTCCCGTGCAGCAGCCACGGAGTAGCGCGTGATGGCGCTGGCACGACGCAGGCGCGGGTGGCGCGTGACTTTCTCCGGCGGCGCTGGCGGCACGAGGCGTGTCTGGCACGGCCAAGTGCGGTCTCCGGGGCGCGCGCAAGGCACGGCGGGCAGCGGCACCCCTGCCACCACGGCTTCCAGCATGGCGGGAGCGCTCCAGCCAGCGGGGCTCACGGCACCCACGCCACGGATGTAGAGGCGCGGGGAGTTCATGCGGACCTCCTTTGCAAGACGAGGGTGGCATTGGTACCGCCAAAGCCGAAGGAATTTGTCAGCGCATAGTCCAGCGCGGAGCGGCGGAACTGACGCACGAGATCAAAGCGCACGGCGGGGTCCACCTCGCGCACATTGAGGCTGCCGGGCAGCCACTGCCCCTGCAGGGCCATGAGGCAGATCACCGCCTCCACTGCACCCGCACCGCCCAGCAGGTGGCCCATAGCGGACTTGGTGGAGCTGACAGGAATGCCTGCCACGGCATCGCCCGCCCAGGCGGCGATGGCGGAGGACTCGGCCACGTCATTAAAGGGTGTGCCGGTGCCGTGGGAATTGATGTAGCCGATCTGCGCGGGCGAGACTCCGGCCTGCGCGCAGGCGGCGGTCATGGTGCGGATGGCGGCCTTCCCTTCGGGGTCTGGCTGCGTGAGATGGTGCAGGTCCGTGGCGGTGGCGTAGCCGGAGACATTTCCCAAAGCGGGGCTCTGCCGCACCTCCTCGGCCTCCAGCAGCATGACGGCAGCTCCTTCACCGAGGGCCAGGCCGTCGCGCTGGGCATCAAAGGGGCGCGGGATGCCGCTGGGTGCCAGGGCATGCAGGCTGTCAAAGCCCGCAAAGACCAGCCGGGCCAGCGCATCGTAGCCGCCTGCCAGCACGCGCTTGGCACGGCCGCTGCGAATCATGTCCGCCGCCCAGCCGATGGCATTGGCCCCGGAGGCGCAGGCATTGGAGACGATGATGACGGGGCCGCGCCAGTCATACTCGGCGGCAATGCTGCTCATCTGCCGCTGCGGCTGGTAGTGCTCCACGCGGGAGAGCTGCGAGGGCACGCGGCCGTTGTCCATCCGCGCATTTTCAAAGTAGGCCTCTCCCAGCGGCATGGCGCCTGCGGAGGTGCCGATGACCATGGCGTCGATGCCTTCCAGCGTCTCCCGCCCGGCCTGCCGCAGCGCCTCGCGGATGGCCATGAGCATCATGCGCGTGCCGCGATCGATGAAGGGCAGCTTGTGCGCCGGCATGCGGCGGAAGAGATTTTCCTGCGGCAGATCGACGAGGCCTGCGGTCTTGGCGATGAAGCCCGCCGTGTCAAAGAGGTCCACCGGCCGGAAGGCGATGCGGTCCGCCGCCAGGGACTGCTCGTTTTCCTGCCACCCAAGTCCCAGGGGCGAAACGATCCCCGCTCCTGTGATGGCTATGCACTGGCTGGTGGGGGAAGGCACGCGGTGGGGGCTGGGTGAGATTCGTGGTGTGTTAGGTTGATCTGCCTGCGCTAGTGTTCATTCTACGACGCGGCGCGGCACATGGTTTACGCTTCGGCGCAAGGACTGCAAATGTTTGGTGAACGCTGGGAACGTATTGTGAAAGAGCGCGGCGCGCAGGCCGCCCTGTATCTGGCTGACGGGCGTGCCATCACGTTCTGCGAGCTGGATGAGGAGGCGCGTGCCCTGCGACTGGAGGGGGACTATGTGCTGGCCCAGGGGGATGTGCCCCAGATCCTGCGCCAGCTGCTGGCGGGTTTTCTGCATGGCATTCCGGTGCAGCTGGTGGAAAAAGACCGCGCCCGCCGCGTGCCCGCCTGCCCGCCGCCCGCAGGCACGGCGCTGATCAAGCAGGCCGTGGGCGGCTCCGGCATGCGCAGGTGCCAGTTCTTCACCTTTGAGCAGATCGCCGCCGATGTGGACCGCCTGCATGCGGCCCTGGACCTGGGCGCGCGCGGCGTGGGCGTGGCCGCCATCTCCTGCGCGCACTCCTTTGGCCTGACCATGACCGTGCTGCAGACGCTGCTGCACGGCGTGCCCACCTGCCATGCACCGCAGCCCTTTGCCCAGCCGCTGATGGACGCCATGCGGCCCCATGCACGCGTCTTCCTGCCCGGCGTGCCTGCGCTGTGGAAGGCCTGGCTGACGGGCAATGTGGGCTTTGCCAATGTGAGCCTGGCCCTCTCTGCCGGAGCCCCGCTGACACTGGATCTGGAGCGCCTGGCGCTGGAAAAACACGGGCTCAAGATTCACAACCTCTACGGGGCCAGCGAGTGCGGCGCGGTCTCCTGGGATGACACCCCGGGCCTGCGTGAAGACGCCAGCGATCTGGGTCGCCTGCTGCCCGGTGTGGAGGCGCAGCCAGATGCCAACGGATGCCTCGTGGTGCACAGCAGCTCGGTGGGCCTGGGCTATGACGAGCCCCAGCCGCAGGAGCAGTATGGCACAGGCGCATTCACCACCTGTGATCAGATCGAAGTCCAAGAAGGGCATCTGCGTTTCCGACAGAGCACCGGCGCGGGGATCAATGTGGCAGGCCGCAAGCTCAGCCCCGCCGAAATCGCAGAGAAAATCATGCGCGCTTCCGGGCTGCCGCAGGTGAAAATCCACGGTGTGAAAAGCCGCGACCCCGAGCGCTGCCAGGACATCGTGGCGGAGCTGGAGCTGCCGCAGGCGGAGATCGACGCCGCATTCAAAATCAAGGCCTGCTCTCTGCTGGCGCCATGGGAAGTCCCGCGCAAATGGATCGGCAAACTCTGATGAAAGTCCCGCTCTCGACCCAGTCACTCAACCGCATCGCGCGCCTCTGCTCCATCCGCAACAAACGGTGGGAGCGCTGCTATGCCAGCATGAAGCTGCGCTCAGATCCCGTCTATGCAGCCGTGGCGCATGAGCTGGATGGCTCGGCCCTGCCCGTGCTGGACATCGGCTGCGGCATCGGTCTGCTGTCCTTCTACCTGCGGGAGGCGGGCTACACGGCGGACATCGCGGGCTTTGACTACGATGCCAAGAAGATCGCCTGCGCGCAAAGCATGGTGGCGCGCAGCGACTACACGGGCCTCAGCTTCATGACCGGAGATGCACGCCAAGGGTTGCCGGAGTGCAGCGGCCATGTCGTCATCCTGGACATCCTGCAATTCTTCACACGAGACGAGCAGGCCGCGCTGCTGCGTGCCGCAGCAGCCCGTGTGGCGCACGGCGGCAGGCTCATCATCCGCACCGGATTGCAGGATGACTCATGGCGCTTCCGCATCACCGTGGCGGGAGACTGGCTCGCCAAGCTGACCCTCTGGATGAAAAGCGCGCCCGTATGCTACCCAGATCGCGAACTCTTCGAAAGTGTGCTCGGCGCTGCCGGACTGCGCGTACGCCTCCTGCCCCTATGGGGCGCCACGCCGTTCAACAACCACCTCGTCGTGGCTGAGCGTGAGTAAGGCGGGAGCTAAGTGACGGCATGTGCTGCCAGCATGCAGCGGTGCTTGCTTTCAGGTGCGTGCATGAGTGACGTGACACATTCGCCGCTCTGAACTGGACATCCGTCTATGAAATGTGGACTATCACTCAGCACAGGGACAAAAACTACGTTTCAGTGCCTCATCCAACTGTTCGGCCA
This sequence comes from Prosthecobacter vanneervenii, assembly GCF_014203095.1. NCBI lineage: Bacteria > Pseudomonadati > Verrucomicrobiota > Verrucomicrobiia > Verrucomicrobiales > Verrucomicrobiaceae > Prosthecobacter > Prosthecobacter vanneervenii. The sequence continues at coordinate 136,169 of NZ_JACHIG010000012.1, forward strand.
AAAATCATAGTCCATCGCCATGAGTGCATCGAATTTCATCCGCTGGATTGCGATTGCGGTTTCGTTGTCGGTAGCTCTCTATTTCGGATGGTCTCTTGCCCATGTACTTCCACGCTCGCTGGATTCTACATTTTTGGCCGTTGTCCTGGCGGTGTTCGGCTGCTTTGTGGTGGGAGTGCCGCTTGTGACCGCGGTGCTGCTTATGCGGAAGAGTTATCATGCTCTAGCGTCTCTCTATGCCGGCCTTGGAGCAGTGGGAGTCTTCTTCACCACGAGCCACCTTGTTCGTCATCTGCACATTGACGATTACCTGGTCCAGTGGGTCGGGCGGATGCCTTCCTTGAGTATGGTAGCGCTACCGATAAGTCTGCTTATCCTGATTTTGCCATTTTGGACGGCATCCAAGTTCATGACATTTAGTTTTGGAGTGCTCAACAGACTCACGCGACATCGTAGCGATGAAAGAACACCACAGCCGTAAGGGGCCGAACAAGGCGCTGCACTCAATCCACAGGGGCTTTGGTGTAGCATCGGCTTATCGCAGCCGTCTGTCACATGAACGACGTCTTGTGCTCGCCGTCGCCACAGCTTAGACATTCGCCAAACTCAGAAGCTTCACCAACATGAGAGACGCCATCAGCCCAATGCGGGATGAAATTCGAGAGTGGGCCTTCGACGCCGATGCTTTAGAGCCTGAGCAGGATTGGGATTTGCATCTATCACACTTGCCTTACTTCGATCTCTTTGTTGAACTGGCGTCTGACGACGATTGCCCGAAGTGGGATTACTTCCTTCGTTTGCTGTATTTCATTGTTGGGGACGCCGTCCGTACACAGTTTCGCACAGAGGATAGGCAGACGATTGTAAAGTTGCTGTCGAACACGAAGCGATTTCCGAGGCATCGGTTTCACATATTCCGCACACGTTCGGAGCAGTTGCTTGAGTCGCCAGACACTTTCGACTACGACGATTGGTGTGGCGGACGACTTGTTTACAACGACCTGACCTCCACATGACCGACACCACAATGCAACCAAGGGCGAACAAAACGCTGGTGGCAGCGACTCGTAGCAGTCTGTCACATGAGCGGAGTCTTGCGTTCGCCGTCGCCACAGCATGAAATTTGAGCCAGCTCTGATGAGCGCCCTCAGGGCGCTGGTGACTATGCCGCCACCTGGTGGTGGCCGAACGGGAGTGAGGCGGGCGGGGTGTCGCATTTCAGGGCGCTGGCCTTCATCATCGCCGCCACTGCCTGAGCCACCTCCACGGCCACGGGGGTGCCTTCGTGGATGAGCACGATGGCTCCAGGCTGAAGACGGCTGGCGATGCGCTGGGTGATGAACGGCACCTCCTGCAGCACGCCGTCAAAACCGCGTGCGCTCCACAGCATCATGCGCAGGCCCAGGGCGCGGGCGGTCAGGGCGGTGAAGGCATTGTGGTGCCCGGCAGGCGGGCGGAAGAAACGCGGCGGGTGCTCGGGGCAGAGGGCGGTCAGCGTCTGCTGGCATCCGGCGATCTCCTGCCACAGCCGCGCCGGGCGCAGCATCCAGAAGGTGGTGGCGGGGTGGGTCTGCGTGTGGTTGCCGATCTCATGCCCGCGCACCACGATCTCGCGCACCAGCTCCGGGTGCCGTGCAGCGCGCTCACCCACCAGAAAAAACAGCGCCTTGATGCCATGCTGGTCCAGGATGTCGAGAATGGCGGGTGTGTGCTCCGGGTGCGGGCCGTCGTCGATGGTCAGCAGCGCCAGGTTTCCCTCCGCTGGCAGGCGCTTGATCATGCGGCCAAACAGCGCACAGCGTGGAACCAGCGTGCCGATCATCATGGTGGTGAGCACCGTGCAGAAAAGCAGCACCGCAGCCGCACCGTGTCCATTCAGCGCCAGCCAGAGCACTCCCAGCGCAGGAGCCAGCATGAGAGACAGGCGCAGATACGCATGGCGCAGAGTGCGGGCTCTCAGCTCTGCATTCATGCAGCGTCGCGGGAGACAAGAGGTTCAAACACAAACCATTGATCCCAGTGCTGGGAGAGGAAGCGGTGCATCACCGCCACCCATTTGGCGCTGATCTCGGCGGCCTTGGCCTTCTGCCCGCCTGGATGGAAAGGCTTGCCGATCTCGATGCGGTAGGAAAGCAGCCCCCGGCGGGAAAGGAAGACGGCATAGCAGGGCACGTTGGTCACCTCCGCCAGCACCATCGGTCCGCGCGGGATGCGGAAGGTCACTCCCTCGCAGCTGACCTGCATCGGTGTCACCTCGCCCAGCACGCGGTCCCCCTGCACACAGACGACTTCACCCGCCATGAGCAGACGAAAGAGCTCCATGCCCAGATGGCCGCCGGGCTCATTGTAGTGGATGTGCAGATTGGGCTCGCGGCGCTCCTCCTCGCACAGCTCCTGCTTGCGCAGCTTTTGCAGGGAGTCGGAGGCCTCCGGCATGCGCACGGTATGGATGGGGCGGCGGAATTTGCGCGCAAAGAGCCCGGCGCCGATGTCGTAGTTCCCCGAGTGCACGGTGAAAATGAGCGCGCCGCCCTTGTGCTCCTGCAATTCCTCAAAGTCCTCCCGGCCGATGATCTCCCAGTCGATCTCCTTGCGGAAGTGGATGTGCCAGAGGCGGTCCAGGTAGGTGAGCGCAAACTGCAGAAACACCTGATACACATCCATGGAGCTGGCGCCTTTTCCCGGGATGAGCGCGCTGAGATTGGCCCGCACCGTCTCTCGCGGCCCTGCGGCCAGCACATAAACCAGCAGCGTGATGGGGTGCAGCGCCACCATGAAGACCCAGGCCGGCACCCAGCTCATGAAAAAGAGGATCACCCGCGTCCAGCACGCGTCGTGCAGCCCCATGCGCGGGGGCGGTGCGTTCTCGCACGGCTGGTGGGTTGCAGAATCAGCGGATGGCATTATCTAAAAGGCGTACCATGAATGGATGGAAAGAGTCGTCCTGTTTCGACTCTGGCGCTGCATCCGACAACTGACTTTTTTCACCCCCGCTCTCATGAATTATCCCGGCACGGACTACGACTTGGTTGTCATGGGCGGGGCGTTTTCAGGAGCTTCGGCAGCCCTGGTGCTCAAGCGCGAGCACCCGGAGATGCGCATCCTCATTGTGGAGCGCACGGTGGAGTTTGACCGCAAGGTGGGGGAGAGCACCTCCGAGGTGGCGGGCTGCTTCCTCACCCGCGTGCTGCACCAGGGTGCGCACCTCAGCGCACGGCACTACCAGAAGCACGGCCTGCGCATGTGGTTCTGCAAAACGCCACAGGATTCCGTGGATGATCTCACCGAGATCGGCCCGCGCTATCAGTCCCGCCTGCCCACTTTCCAGCTGGACCGCGCCATCCTGGACGAGCACCTGCTGCAGGAAGCCTGCGACGCCGGATGCGAGCTCATGCGCCCGGCCACCCTCCGGAACATCGCCCTCTCCGAAGACGAGTCCCCGCACACCATGGAGATCACCCCGCAGGGCGGGCAGCCGCGCACGGTGACCACGCGCTGGCTCATCGATGCCTCCGGCAAGGCCGCCGTGCTGGCCAAAAAGCTCGGGGTGCATCGCACCATGGAGAGCCTGCACCCCACCTCCTCCATCTGGTGCCGCTTCAGAAATGTGAACGGACTGGACAGCTACCAGAGCCGCAAGATGCACCCGAAGCTGATGCAAAACATGCGCGGGCTGCGCACCACGGCCACCAATCACCTCATGGGACGCGGCTGGTGGTGCTGGATCATCCCGCTCTCCGACGGCAGCTACAGCGTGGGCGTCACCTGGGACCGGCGCTTTTACGAGCCGCCGCAGGCCCCCACCCTGGTAGGCCGCCTGCAGGCCCATCTGAAGACGCACCCGGTGGGCCGTCTCATGTTTGACGAGGCCGTGCCAGATGAAGACGACACCTTCTACTACAAGAACCTGGCCTACCGCGCCGAGCGCATCGCCGGCAACCGCTGGGTCATGATCGGAGACGCCGCAGGGTTCATGGACCCGCTCTACAGCCACGGCCTGGACTACTGCGGGCACATGGTCTGCGCCGCCACCGACCTCGTGGCACGGAACCTCGCCGGAGAAAACACCCAGGAGACCACCGACTACCTGAACATGGCCTACCCGCGCAGCTGGAGCCTGTGGTTCAACGCGCTCTACAAGGACAAGTACGCCTACATGGGAGACGCCGAGCTCATGAACGCCACCTTCCTGCTGGACCTGGCCACCTACTTCATCGGGCCCGTGCGTCTGGTGTATGCCCATCCCGACTACGAATGGCTGCGCATGCCCTATGACGGCCCCGCCGGCGGCGTGTTTGGCGCCTTCATGGCCTTCTACAACCGGCGCTTTGTCCACCTGGCGCAGGAGCGCCTGCGCAAGGGCATCTACGGCCACAAAAACAACGGCCATGTCTGGATGCCCCGCCAGAGCTTCTCCCCGGACACCAGTGCCATGCGCCTGCTGTGGGAGGGGCTGAAAGTGTGGTTCAAAGCCGAAGTCACCACCTGGCTGGCCTCCAGCCGTGCCACAGCGCCTGAGATGAAGATGATGCCGGAGACACCGCCCATGCCCAAGCCTGCAGAGGCGTGAGCATAGTGGTCCGCCTTCGGCGCATCGCTTCCCTCACTCCGCGATGAAAAACATCGCCGCAAAGGTGTTGGAGGTGAAGCGCACGCCGGGCTCGGGCTGGATGAGCATGCTGGAGATATCTCCGTCCAGATACAGCGCGTCCTCGCAGCCGAGGTGCAGAAAGCAGCGGCTGAGCTGGTGGAAGGTCACGCGGCCTTTCACGCCGTCCTCGCGGTCGCTCATCACAAAGACGATCTGCCCGTCTTTTTTGCGCACGCCCACGGCATTGCGCAGGCGCTTGTTGGGTGAGTTTTCACGGAAGGCGGGATGCATCACGCCCCGGCGCAGCAGCAGTGGGCCGGACTGCGTGGCCAGTCGGGGCCTGAGCCCGCTGCGGGCGTACTCCTCCGCATCCATCACACCGGGTCCGGTTTGATCATCCAGGTAAAAGACGCCGTTGGGCTTGAGGTAAAAATTGCCCTCTCCTGCCTTCAGATTCAGCGGCACCAGCTCCTGTCCCACGCAGATGGTCAGACCGCAGGGCCGGGGCCCGTGCTCGTAGATGCCTGCATTGGTGGCAAAGAGAATGTGCCTGCCACGTGCGGCCAGCTGGCGGCTCAGGCCATTGAAATCGTGCAACGGCTTTCCGCCTTCATCCAGCCAGGCCAGTTGCAGGCGCGGCCTGTCGTCCTTGTCCACCCGGTAGATCAGATAGCTCCCGCCTTCGTAGTCCAGCATTTCGGCGCCATGCAGAGAGGCGGTGAGGAAGGCGCAGGCCAGAAGGGGAAGCAGCCGGAGGGGGAAGATCATGCCATAGGATGCCGGAATCAGCATCAGCATGCAATTCTCGAAAAGGCGGATGCCCGAACTCCCGCACGAAGAACCCTTGAACCCGGGGCGGATTGCCGCATGATGCGCCCCCACATGTCCAGCAGTCTCGGCACACTTTTCCGCATCAGCACCTGGGGCGAATCCCATGGCCCCGGCGTCGGCGTCGTCATCGACGGCTGCCCGCCGCGCATCCCCCTCACCGTGGAGGACATCCAGGCGGAGCTGGACCGCCGCCGCCCTGGCCAGAGCAAGATCGTGACCCCCCGCAAGGAGGACGACAAGGCCGAGATCCTTTCCGGCGTGCTGGATGGCCTCACGCTCGGCACGCCGATCGGCATCCTGGTGCGCAATACCGACCAGCGCCCCTCCGCCTACACGGAGATGCAGCAGGCCTACCGCCCCAGCCACGCCGACTACACCTATGACGCCAAGTACGGCATCCGCGCCGTCTCCGGCGGCGGGCGCTCCAGCGCACGCGAGACCATCGGCCGCGTGGCCGCAGGCGCGATCGCACGCAAGGTGCTGCAGCAGACGCTGGGTGGCTACGAGTGCCTGGCCTACGTGAAGACCGTGCAGAATATCGAGGCCACCGTGCCCGCTGCGGCGGAGCTGACCTCCGCGCTGATCGAGTCCAACATCGTCCGCACCTGCGACCCCGTGGCGGCGGAGAAGATGATCGAGCTGATCGAAAAAATCCGCACCGAGGGCAACAGCGTGGGCGGCATCATCGAGTGCGTGGTACGCGGCGTGCCCCCCGGACTGGGCGAGCCCGTGTTTGACAAGCTGGAGGCCGATCTGGCCAAGGCCATGATGAGCCTGCCTGCCAGCAAGGGCTTTGAAATCGGCAGCGGCTTTGGCGGCACCACGCTGACGGGCCTGCAGCACAACGACGAGTTTTACATGGACGGCGACAAGGTACGTACGCGCACGAACCGCAGCGGCGGCATCCAGGGCGGCATCAGCAACGGGGAGGAGATCGTCTTCCGCGTGGCCTTCAAGCCCACCGCCACCGTGCTGCGCGAGCAGAAGACCGTGACCAACACCCACGAAGACACCACCCTGGCCGCCCGCGGCCGCCACGATCCCTGCGTGCTGCCACGCGCCGTGCCGATGGTGGAGGCCATGGTGCATCTGGTGCTGGCAGACCACTTCCTGCGCCAGCGCTCCCAGATGGGCTGAGGCTATGCGCTGGATCGTCTGTCTCCTGATGGCAGCAGCAGCCACCTGTGCGGCTGCGCCGAGGCAGCTGCCGATGACACCCTGGTTTGACGGCCGCCTTTTCCCAGCGGAGGGGATTCTCGTCGGCGTGGTGCAGGAGGTTTCCTCCGAACTCAAGCGCTCGGTTTCGGAGATCGTTTTGGAGGAATCCTGCACGCTGAAAGTGGAGTCTCTCATGGGCGCAGCGCAGGACATGTCAGGAGAGGGCAGCGTGAGGCTCACGGCGAAGCACACTCGCGATCCCTACCAGCAGCCCGAGGATGACTGGGGGCTGCTGAGCCACCTGACCCGAGGGCAGCGCGTGGTGGTCTGGCTGCACCGCTACGAAGGCCTGCTCGTCTTTGGCAGCAGTGCGCTGGTGGCGCTGAATGAGCAGACGCAGGCCCTGCCGGAGATCCTGCGCCGCACGAGATCGCAGGCCTCACGCCTGAGCCGCGCTGACCTGAGGGTTTTCAAGGCAGCCAGCCCCCTGCTCCATGCCCAGGCCTTGGATGCTGCCGGCATGACGTCTCTTGAAGAAGCCGAAGGCACATCTGCCGATGCACTCGTCGGGGTCTGCGTGGCCACGGTGCTGGGGCTGGTGTGGCTGTGCGACTTTTTGCGGCGGCGGTAGCAGACACCGCGCCCCTGCAATCCGATAGACAAGCACGGGCGCTCGCGTTAAACCTCGCCCGATCGAATCTCACCCAACCCACTCATGAAATTGAATCTCGCCCTCGCCGCCCTGTTCGCCGCCGTCTCCTTCGCCAGCGCGGAGGAAAAGCAAATCTTCAACGGCAAAGACCTCACCGGCTGGGAGGGCAACAAGGACCTCTGGAGCGTGCAGGACGGCACCATCACCGGCAAGACCCCTGCCGACCCCGCCAATCCGGCCAAGAGCATCCTCAAGCACAACACCTTCCTCGTCTGGAAAGGCGGCACGGTTTCCGACTTTGAGCTGACCTTCCAGTACCGCATCGAAAAAGGAAACTCCGGCCTGCAGTACCGCAGCAAGGAGCTGCCTGCCGGCGAAAACGGCCCCATCATCTCCGGCTACCAGGCCGACTTTGAGGCTGGCAAGACCTACAGCGGCATCCTCTACGAAGAGCGCGGCCGTGGCATCCTGGCCAAGCGCGGCGAAAAGACCGTGATCAAGCCCGCAGCCGATGGCGGCAAGAAGGCCGTGGTGGAAGTGACCGGCAGCGTGAGCGACAGCGCCGCCGTGCAGGCCGCCATCAAGCACGAGGACTGGAACGAGTACCGCATCGTGGCCAAGGGCAACCATGTGCAGCATTTCATCAATGGCATGCAGACCGTGGACGTGACGGACGAAGACGCCGCCAACGCCCCCAAGGAAGGCCTGCTGGCCCTGCAAATCCACGCCGGCCCGCCAATGGTCGTGCAGTTCAAAAACTTCAAGCTCGTCGAAACGAAATAGCCGTGCTTAGTTGGCCGCTGTCATGACCCGACTGCTCTCCATCACGCTCTTTCTCCTGACCTTCGGCCTGGCCCTTCCGGCTGTGGCAGACACCGAATACCTCGTCGTCAGCGGCGGGCCTGCGGTGCGTCAGTTTGAGGACCTGCGCAAGCCTGGAGAGCAGCATGACCGCTGGTGGGGAAACTTCATCCGCACCGCCCGCGTGCGCATGCAGGAGATCCACAACACCGCGCCTGCGGGCACACGCATCACCTGGCTGGTGTATCGGGACGGCTACGTGCGCCGCTCCGCCGCCGAGCACCAGCCGCTGACGCAGAATGTGGAGTCCGTGCCGAAGGCCTACCCTTATATCAACCTCGTTTGGTTCCGCAGCGCCGACGAGCTCATCCATTACATCAACCACGGCGCGGCTGGTCGCGGCGGGCTCAAGATCTCCGGCTTTGAGTACTTTGGCCACTCCAACAAGTACAGCTTCATGTTTGACTACAGCTCAGACACGTATGCCACTTCAACAGCCTGGCTGCACCAGAACGACCTGCACAAGCTCAGCCGCTGGGCCTTCAGCAGCAAGGCCTACTGCCAGAGCTGGGGCTGCCACACGGCGGAGAGTTTCAGCAAGGCATGGAAACGCGCCACCGGCACCTTCATGGTCGGCGCCTTGGGCAAAACCGACTACTCCGACATGCACCTGCGCGACTGGCATGTGGGCCTCTCCAGCGGAAGCCGCTGGGTGAAGCGCTAAGACCGGGTGTGTTTCGGAGCTGATGACGTAGGATGGGTGTGGCGACAGCCCGCCCGTCCATCAGCGTGCTGTTAGCACCACGGCGTAGGAATGCGCTGATGGTCGGGCGGTTTGGCGGAGGAGCGGTCGAGCAGGCGTGCGCTCTCGACGCCAAACACACCCCAACCTACGACCGGAGTGCCACGCGCCCGCGCACACGGCACAGCCCTGCAGACCGGTCTCAGCTGATTGTGCTGTTAGCACCACGGCGTGCGGACGTCCTGACAGTCGGGCGGTTTGGCGGAGAGAGCGGTTGCGCTGCCAAACACATCCAACCTAAGCCCAGAGAGCGTCACCGCACTGGCGTCCACTTCAGGCGGTAAAAATACCGGCTGGCACTCTGAGGGGGCTGCCAGGTGTAGGTATAGGCGGGCGTGGTGTCCGCCATGCGGAAGGTCAGCTCCGTGGTCCAGCCGCTGACGAGATCCGGCGAGCTCTCGATGGTGTAGCTCAGATACGGGTCCAGGCTGGAGGCGGCGAGCTGCCACTGGCTGCCGGAGAACTGCGGTGCCAGCGCCGGGCCGCCGCCCAGCTGCGCGTCCCAGGCCAGGCCGTAGGCGCGGTTGTTGGTGGCCGAGGTGACGACCAGCATGTACTGCCCCGGCGGCAGGTTATAGGCAAAGACATGCTCCACATTGTCCACCGTGCTGGCAGAGGTGTAGAGAGCACTGGCCCCTGGCGTGAAGTTGGTGGAGGCATACAGCGCCAGATCGAGATTCGACAAGCTGCTGCTATACGCGCCTCCGTTGAATCCGGTGATGCTGCGGTGCCAGGTGATGGCGGCGGAAAAGGTGGTGGCATAGCGCCCGGCGGGGATGCTGAAGAAGTAGCGCCGCCCGGCGGCATTGTTGGTCGTGGTGTTGTAGTCCCAGCCGCGCGAGGGCACCTCGGTGCTGGTGGAGTAGCCACGCTGCCCCGCCTGCTGGATGTAATAGGCATTGCGGATGTTCAGCTCCCCCGCGCCAAAGACGGCGTCATACGGCGCGCTGGTGCTCAGGCGCTGCCACTGGGGCAGGTTCTGCTTGGACGCGCCTGCAATCATCTGCGCCTTGATGGCCTGCGGCTTCTGCGCGTTCGCATTCCCGGTGGCGATGGCAGACTGAAGCAGCGCGGCAGCACTGCCCGCGATGGTGGGCGAGGCGTAGCTGGTTTCCCCCACGTTGACCACGAGGTCCGGCTTCATGCGCCCGCTGCCGTCCGTGTTGGTGCCGCCCCGGCTGTGCAGGCCGCTGCGCAGCCCGGCGGTCAGCGCGTGGTAGTTGTTTCCCAGCAGGGCGGGCATGGGGTCGGTATTGTTGTTCAGCGGCACGGCCACCAGCGTGCCGTCCCGGTTGATCATGAAGTCCAGGCTGCGCAGCAGCTGCGGGTCGGTGGTGGCGTCGGTGCTGCCGATCCAGCTGTGGTTCTGCACCCGCCCGGGAAAGGTGGGCGGGGAGGTGCCTGTGTAAAGACGGTTAAGAAAATCTGTGGCCGTATAGACGTGCACCTCCGTGCTGCCCTGGGAGATGCCGCTGCCGTTGGCGTAGTAGTAATAGGCCACGCTCTGCGCATGGCTCAGCACCACCCCGGCGGTGGACTCTGCGTAAAAGGTGATGCCCGCGTACGGCGATGCCCCAGCAAACGCGCCCGGCCCGCCTGCCTGCGGCAGATAGTTGGGCGGGGAGGTCTGGTCATTGGCCTCCGACTGCAGCAGAATGACGCCCGCCCCGGTGGGCACGGAGGCCCCCAGCTCCGTGGCCAGCTGGGTGTAGCCGATGTCGTCCCGCCAGTCCGCGTGCACGAGCCCCTGCCCCGCCAGCAGCAGCGCCGCAGCCATGCCGAGGCAGGTGCGGGTGGAACGGTGAAACTGTTGGGTGAAGGACATGCAGCGGGGTAATGACAGCGGAGATGGCGCGGACGTTAACAAAAAAAGACCGCCGGGGTTTGCCCGACGGTCTCTTTTTTGAAACAACTTTGAAACCGGCGGCCCGGCTCCGCCTTACTTCGTCTCAGCGAGCACGCGCTTGATGTCGGCGGCCTGCTGGTCGGTGGCGGCCTGGTAGTCCTGCCACACCACATTGCCGTTCTTGATCAGGAAGCAGCTGCGCTTGGCCAGGGAGAGCAGCCCCTTGGCCATCTTTTCCACCTTGAAGGCGGCCACGATCTTGCCTTCCGGATCGGCGATCAGGTCATACGGCAGGGTGAACTTGTCCTTGAAGGCCTTCTGCGACTCCGCCTTGTCAAAGCTCACGCCCAGCACCTGCACGCCCTCTTTGGAGAGGTCGGCAAAGGCATCGCGCAGGGAGCAGGCCTGCTTGGTGCAGCCGGGGGTGTCGGCCTTGGGATAGAAGAAGACCACGGTGGGGCCTTTCTTGTACACGTCGGCAAAGTTCACCGTGGCACCGTCCTGGTTGATGCCGGACACGGCGGGTGCGGGGTAGCTGACTTTTTCCCCCTGGCCGGCATTGGCGATGCCGAAGAGGGCGTGGAAGATGGCGGTGAGCATGAGGAGGCGCGTTTTCATAGGAGGTTACGGATGGGTTGGGTTATTCGATGCTGGCTTTCAGGCCGGGGATGGCAGCGGTCAGCTGCTTTACGCCGGCCGGGGTGGCTTTGGACTGCCAGAGATGTACGCTCTTGAGGCTCTTGATCTTGGCCAGGTGCTTCAGCCCGGCATCCGTCACCTCGGTGCCAAAGAGGTTGATGGACTCGACCTTCTTCAGCCCGATCAGAGCCTCCAGCCCGGCATCGGTGATCTTGGTCTGGCGCAGGTCCAGCGTGACGAGGCGCGGCATCTGGCCCACAGATTTCAGGGCAGCGTCAGTGACCACGGTGCGGCCCAGATCCAGCTGCACGATGTTGTCCTTGATCGGCAGGATGGCGGCCACCTTGGCGTCGTCGCACTTGGACACCCCGGTGAGGAAGTCCACACGCACCAGCGGGCTGTCCACCTTGACGGGGGAGACCTGGGCCCCGGCGGCCTTGGCCTTGGCCAGCAGGTCGTCCGAGAGCGGCTTCACGTCCTTTTCCAGCGCGGCGTAAAAGAGGTCATGCGGGCGGGGTTTGTAGGGTTTGGCAGACTCCGTCATGGCCCCTGCGGGCATGCCTTCCACGCTGCCCACCCAGCCGCCAAAGTTGGCCCCTTCTTCGATCCACTTCTTCAGCAGGGCGATCTCCTCCTTGGTCAGGTCGTCGCCTTTGGAGGGCATGTGGCCGTCATCATCCTTGGGCAGCATCACGGACTCATAGATGCCGCTCTTGGAGGGGTCGCCGGGGGTCAGCACGGGGCCGTTTTCACTGCCCTTGAGGATGGCCCAGGAGGCGTCCAGACGCAGACCAGCCTTGGGCTCCTTTTTCTGGCCGTTGACCACGGCGGGGGCCTTGTGGCAATCCACGCATTTTTTGGTAATTGCAGGCAGCAAATCCTTTTCGAAATTGACCGCTGCCTGCACGGAAGACGCTGCCAGTGCACAGAGGGCAAAAGAGGTGGAACGGAGCACAAATGAGGGCATGAGGTTGGTGGAGGTAAATGGACTAGGGATGATAGGCGAGGCGCGTCTGCCTGTGTATTTATAAGGGCAGGGATAACGCTTGCTTGTCCTCCTTGTTTCAGAGAAATAGTCACAACCCCCACCACGGACCATGAGCACCCCATCCAACGTCCAGATCGAAGCCGACACGCTTCTCCGCCGCAACACTTTGGCCATCGTCATGGGAGGTGGCGCGGGCACCCGCCTGTTCCCCTTGACGGAAAACCGTGCCAAGCCCGCCGTGCCGCTCGCGGGCAAGTACCGCATCGTCGATATCCCGATCAGCAACTGCATCAATTCCGGCCTGCGCCAGGTGTACGTGCTCACGCAGTACAACAGCGCCTCGCTCAACCGCCACCTGGCCCGCACCTACCGCTTTGACAATTTCACCCGTGGCTTTGTGGAGGTGCTGGCCGCGCAGCAGACGCCTGATGGCGAGCGCTGGTACCAGGGCACCGCCGACGCCGTGCGCCAGAACCTGCGCTACTTCCTGGAAGGAGACTACGACTACTTCCTCATCCTCAGCGGCGACCAGCTCTACCGCATGGACTACCGCACGCTCATGCGCCAGCATGTGGCGACGAATGCGGACCTGACCATTGCCACCATTCCGGTGGACGCCCAGGCCGCTCCGGGATTCGGCATCATGCATTCGGATGAAAACAGCCGCATCTACGAGTTTGTGGAGAAGCCAAAGGACCCCGAGGTGCTGGACAAGCTGCGCATCCCGCCCTCCACGCTGAAGAAGCTGGGCCTTCCCGAAAACGAAGCCCACTTCCAGGCCTCCATGGGCATCTACCTCTTCCGCCGGGATGTGCTCATCGAGTGCCTCGACAACACCTTCAACGACTTCGGCAAGCACATCATCCCCGCCACCATCAAGAACAAGCGCGTGCACAATTTCAACTTCCAGGGCTACTGGGAGGACATCGGCACCATCCGCAACTTCTTCGACGCCAACCTCGACCTCTGCCGCATGGTGCCGCAGTTTGACTTCTTTGAGAGCTCCGCGCCCATCTTTACGCATGCGCGCTTCCTGCCCGCCACCAAGATCAATGGTGCCACCATCCGTGGTGCCCTCATTGCCGACGGCAGCGTGCTGACCGATGCTCATATCGAAACCGCCGTCATCGGCCTGCGCGCCCGCATCGAGCCCGGCACCACCATCCGCGACTGCATCATCATGGGTGCAGACTACTACGCGGGTGCCGTGGGCACCGACCCCACACGCCCGGCACCCGGCATCGGCCGCAACTGCCGCATCGAGCGCGCAATCATCGACAAAAACGTGCACATCGGCGACAACGTGGTCATCACCCCCGAAGGCAAGCCGGACAACATGGACGGGGAGAACTTCTACATCCGTGACGGCATCATCTGCATCCCGAAAGACGCCATCATCCCCTCCGGCACCTGGATCTGATCCGGGGCCGCGTGTGAAAAAAGGCTAACACCTTGAGCAGGGGGTGCGTTAAAAAGCACCACCATGAAGCATGCCAACCGTGTTTTTGCCGTTCTGGGTCTGACCCTGTCCGCCGCCTTTTCCCAAACCGCCGAGCTCCGCACCTTTACCAACGCCCAGGGCAAGGCCCTGCAGGCCAGGCTCATCGGCGTGGCCGGAGCCAATGTGACGATCGAGACCGCCGCAGGTCAGCGCTTTATCCTGCCCATCACGTCCCTGTCCGCCGCAGACCAGCAGTACGTCAAAAGCGCCCCTCCAGCAGCAGCCCCGGCCAAGTACACCTTCAAACCCGGCCCGAATGACAAGCTCTCCCCGGAGTCCGTCAATGAGGCCGTGGGGCAGCCCATGTTTGCCGAGGCACCGCTCTTCACCTCCTCCGCCGAGGAGGTGGCCGCCCGGCTGAAGATCCCGCAGGAGTCCAAGACCAAGAACGCCAGCAGCTACCGCGCCTACACCAAGGACGACTACATGCTCTTTGGCGCGCACCCTTTCTCCGTGGCCATGTATGCGGAGAATGACAAGGTCACGAGCTTCTCCCTCGTCTTTGCCAACAAGGGGGACCTCTTCAGCTCCAAGGGAGGCAGCGAGCTGCACTTTGACCGCGACACGCCTCCGGCCAAGGCCGCCGAGATCGTCAAGACCGCCATGGACAAGGACCTGGCCACCATTTCCGCCTCGCTGACCAAGCTGCTCGGTGCACCGAAAAAGGAGCGCTTTGGCGAAGGGCCCAGCAACATCGGCCGCCTGACCATGCAGCGCTGGGACTGGCGCGGCCATGCCATCATGCTGGCGGAGGCCGAGGGCGTCTATGTGGGCGTGCAGGTGGTGCCCACCGCCTTTGCCGATGCCGGCGGCAAGGTGGAGGACACCGTGGACAAGGTCATCCGCGCCAAGGCGCTGGCCAATCTGGAAAAGCGCGAAAATGGCGACGTCGTCATCGGAGACATCCCCATGGTGGACCAGGGCCCCAAAGGCTACTGCGCCCCCGCCACGGCGGAGCGCGCCATGCGCTATCTCGGCGTACCTGCCGACATGTACATCCTGGCCAATGCGGGGAACTCCGGCTTTGGCGGCGGCACCAGCGTCTCCGCGCTGCTCGAAGGCATCGCCCCGCAGATCCGCAGCAAGCGCCGCTCCTTCGACGAATGGAAGAGCGAGCTGAAGATGAAGGACATCGCCAAATACATCGACAAAGGCGTGCCCCTCATGTGGTGCCTGTACAGCACCAAGCAGTTCAACACCACCGCCAACGCCCGCACCAAGGAGCGCAAGGACGTCAAGGACTGGGCCGCATGGAAGACCAAGGTCACAGGCGAGGCCGCCGCCAACTCCCTGCCCAAGGACAAGGAAACCAGCCACGTGGTCCTCATCATCGGCTACAACAAGGACACGAATGAGATCGCCTTCAGCGACAGCTGGGGAGAGCGCTACAAGGAACGCTGGATCACCCTCCCCGAAGCCGAGCAGGTCTCCCAGCAGCGCTTCTACGTGGTGGGTTTCTGATACACTCGGCAAAGTCAGGGCGCTTGGTCCTCCTAGCGCCGTCATTCGCTGGCTGTGGAGCTCATACCACACTCCATTGAAAACGGGTCGATTTCGAAGCCACTGAAAACTCGGTTCTGAAGAAGAGACTTTGTGTTCAGCTGGAGATTTCAAGGCAAATCAGGCAGCCAGTGCTTGCATGCCCGCCATACGTAGGATGGGTGTGGCGACAGCCCGCCCGTCCACCAGCGTGCGGCAAGCACCACGGCGTAGGAAGGCGCTGATGGTCGGGCGGTTTGGCGGAGGAGCGGTCGAGCAGGCGTGTGCTCTCGACGCCAAACACACCCAACCTACGATCGGAGTGCCACGCGCCCGCGCACACGGCACAAGCCCTGCAGACCCGTTTTCAGCTGATTGTGGTATCACTTGCAGCCGCATGGCTCTTTGCGCCTGTTTACAAACAGAACGCATTTTCATCCTTCACACCTGCGGAAGAGTTCGCTAAAAGCATTCCCATGACACGTGCTGCCAGTCTTTTCCTAGTGTTGGGCCTCAATATCTCCCCCGTCTTGGCCCAGACGGCCGAGCTCCGCACCTTTACCAATGCCCAGGGCAAGGCCCTTCAGGCCAGGCTCATCGGCGTGGCCGGAGCCAATGTGACCATCGAGACGGCCAACGGCCAGCGCTTCACCCTGCCCATCGCCTCCCTCTCCGCCGCCGATCAGCAGTATCTGAAAAGCGCCCCTGCCGCACCCGCTGCCTCGACTGCCTACAAACCCGGTCCGAATGACAAGCTGGAGCCTGCTGCGATCAACGAAGCCGCTGGCCAGCCCCTTTTCAGCGACACCCCTCTCTGGGCCACCTCCGCCGAGGAGCTGGCGGAAAAGCTGCAGATCCCGCCGGAGTCCAAGACCAAGACCACCAGCAGCTTCCGCTCCTACACGGAGAAGGATTACAAGCTCTTTGGCGCGCACCCCTACTCCGTGGCCATGTATGCGGAGAACGGCAAAATCGCCGCCTTTTCCCTCGTCTATGCCAACAAGGGCGACCTCTTCCAATACGAAGGAGACGCCTCCAAGCAGCCTGACGACAACGATGCGGCCAAGCTGCTGAAGAAGGCCATGGACAAGGACGTGGCTGCCATCTCCGAGGCCCTGACCAAGAAGCTCGGCGCGCCGAAAAAGGAACGCTTTGGCGAAAAAGCCGGGCGCATGAACATGCAGCGCTGGGACTGGCGCGGCCACTCCCTCCTGCTGGCCGAGGCCGAGGGCGAGTACGTGGGCCTGCAGATCGTCACCACCGCCTTTGCCGATGCCGGCGGCAAGGTGGAGGAGACGGCCGACAAGGTCATCCGCGCCCGCGTTTTGGCCAATCTGGAAAAGCGCCCCAATGGCGACATCGTGGTGGGAGACCTGCCCATGGTGGACCAGGGCCCCAAGGGCTACTGCGTGCCCGCCACCGCCGAGCGCGCCATGCGCTACCTCGGCGTGCCCGCAGACATGTACATCCTGGCCAACGCCGGGCAGAGCGGCTTTGGCGGCGGCACCAGCGTGGACGTGCTGCTGGAGGGCATCGGGCCCCAGATCCGCAGCAAGCACCGCTCCTTTGATTCCTGGGGCGGAGAGCTCAAGCTCAAGGACCTGGCCAAATACATCGACAAAGGCGTGCCGGTCATGTGGTGCCTCTACAGCACGGACAAATTCAACGAAGTCGCCGACAAACACACCCAGGAGCGCAAAGCCGTGACCAACTGGACCACCTGGAAGGTCAAGGTGCTCAAGCAAGCCGCAGACAGCACGCTGGAAAAAGACCGCGACAGCGCCCACGTCGTCCTCATCACCGGCTACAACAAAGACACCAACGAGATCGCCTTCAGCGACAGCTGGGGAGAAAACTACAAGGAACGCTGGATCAGCGTCCCCGAAGCCGAGCGCGTCTCCCAGCAGCACTTCTACGTGGTGGGTTTCTGAGAAGCGGTGCTGATGTGGTGGTTTCCACTGACGCAAGGCAAGCCACAGAACCATTTGGAATGTGGTTGCAAATTGAGGAACGAACGCAGCTACCCTCCCATGGGGTGGCCGGTGCAGGCACAACACAAGACTCTCGCAGTTCTTAGTTTCGGGCTCCTGATGGGTCTGCCATTCACAAAACGCAAGAAACCGTCTGTCACTCGCAATCGTCGAAAATAGAAAATGGGTGGTGCGATTTGAAAATGGCTTTGGATTTGAGCCCGCCGACGGCTTCACCAAATTCCAGCGGTGTATTCAGGCGGTTTATTCCAAATAGACTGACATCTTCAAGCTGCTCTTGGGAGAATGCTGCGAAACGAACCGTTGCTGGTGCCCGCACGTTTTTCACCCTGGTGTAAGGCCCACCCATATCCGTAGGAGGCATCATCCTAAATGCCGGCATATGTCGAGGCCATCCATCATAAAGCCAGTCGATCCAGTACGCCCCAAATTCCGGACCTTCATCACTGACATATTCGAGTCCGAAAGGCATGGTGACTGCCTCTGTTTTTATCCTCCCAGCATTGGCTTGATGCCATTTGAAGCGAAGGACACTGTTGGGATGGACCATTTTGAACGCATCAGGCGCAGGCAATAACCAAGCGATCGCATTGAGAGCTTCACCAGCCCGGTCTTGCGCACTTGTCTGCATGTAAAGAAGCTGAGGCACAGGAAGACATTGGCGCTCTGCCTCACTCATCCACCATTCCGACCAGGATCGAATCTGGCTTTCATGCAATGTCGGAGCAGCCCCTGCAAAGGAGAGACTTTCATTTTCGGCGAGCGACACGAACAATGCCGTCAAGACGAAGGCGCGCAAAACCGATTTCACGACCTCAAGCTATCGCAACAACCAAGATGCTGTCGAGGCAATTAGACCAGTTCTCGAAAGGCCGGGCGCATTGCCCGACGGTGGAACGGCCTCAGTGGCAGTGTGTAGCTGCGTGTATCACGAGACGCTCGAACGCGGCGGCTTCACGCGATCCTCGTTGTGCGGCCGCATTGATTCGCTTCCGCTCACCCCTTCGGGGCAGCCTGAGGCTTTCGCTGTCACGCCTCAATTCTGTCTTTGTACGTCCGGTTCAGCCCCAGCCACCGGCCTGCGATCAGGGCCGCCACGGTGGCGAGGAGGCCGCCGCTCAAGTCGGCGGTCCAGTCCCACACATCGCCGCCGCTGCGGCCGGGGACGTAGAGCTGGTGCCACTCGTCCACCACGCCCACGAGGCCGCAAAAGACCAGGGCAAACCCCAGCGCCGCGCCAAAGGTCTGCGCACGCCCCGCCAGCCGCAGGCTGAGCAGGAAGCAGGTGCCGCCGATGGCGAAGAAGGCGCAGTGCTCAAACTTGTCCACGCCCTCAAAGTCTCCCGGCTTGGGCAGAAAGGTCTGCGAGGAGAGCCACCACAGCACCCCGGCCCAGATGAGGGTCAGAACGCGCCAGAAGGCGGGAGACGAAAGAAAGCGCGGGAGTTTCATCGCAGATGCCACCTGCCATAGCAGGCATGGTGCCGCATTTCCACCGCAAGAAGCTGACGATGCCGCCGCATGCCACGCCCTGCTGCCGGGGGTCATTTTTTCATCGCCTTTCCAGGCGGCTTCCGTCAACATCGGCCGCCATGAGCTCCTCCACCCATCCTGTCTTTGTGCTGGCCGCGCTGGGTCTGGTGGGCGCGGTGATCATGCTGGCCACGGTGTTCCGGGTGCATCATCGCGGGCTGAAACTGGCGCTGGTGCTCTTTGCGCTGGCCATGCTGACCCCCGCCGGACTGGTGCTCATGGCCATGCACCCGGAATGGACGGACGCACGCATCCGCACGTACAAGGACTTTTACGAGGGCCTGCAGCTGGGCATGACACGAGCGGAGGTCATGGACGTGAAAGCCCGCCTCTACCCCGCAGACGGCCCCCGCACGGTGCCCACCATCATCGCCGAGGACGAGACCAGCCTCTCCTTTTTCATGCACCCGGAGGAGGAGACGGAGCCCAATTGCGAGGGCATCCTGCTGACCTTTGCGGAAGGAAAGCTGAAGTCCAAGACCTACTCCCCGGACTGACCGCCGCCCGCCCTGCGGCCCCAGGGCACACGGTGGTTGCTTTCAGGCGGTGCTGTGCTCTGGTGCGGGCTCAATCTCACCCCCCAAACTAGCCACCATGTCCGCCCACTCCGCCTCGGAAAAGTCCTCCATCTGGTCCCTGCTCAATGTCATCATCGGCTCCGTCATCGGCGGCGTCGTGCTTCTGTGGGTGCTGGCTTTCGTCGTGCAGGGTCTGGGCTCCCTGCGTCCCAAGCCCAAGGCTGAAACCGCCGCCGCAGCCCCTGCTGCAGCTGCCCCTGCCGCCGCCGCTCCGGCTGCTGCCGCACCCGCTGCTGCTCCTGCCGCCGCCGCTGTGCTGGAAATCACCATCAAGCCCGACCCCGCCAACCCCCTGGCCTACGACACCAAGACCATCGCCGCCAAGGCCGGACAGAAGATCAAACTGACCTTCAACAACACCCACCCCACCCTGCCCCAGCCGCACAACATCGTCATCGGCAAGGCTGGCACCAAGGACAAGATGATGGGCATCGCCACCAGCGCCATGACCCTGGTGGACAAAGGCTACATCCCTGACTCCCCCGAGATCCTGGCCCACACCAGCCTGCTCCAGCCCGGCAAGTCCGAGACCATCGAATTCACCGTGCCTGCCGCTGGCGAATACCCCTTCTTCTGCACCTTCCCCGGCCACGTGGCGCTGATGAACGGCGTGCTCACCGCGCAGTAAGATTCACTCTTTTTCACCTCTCCTTTTCCCATGGCCGTCTCCATCAGCGTCAACTACGAAGGCAGCCTGCGCTGCCGTGCCACCCACGGCCCTTCGCAGAACCAGGTCATCACCGACGCCCCGGTGGACAATCATGGGAAGGGAGAGTCCTTCAGCCCCACCGACCTCGTGGCCACGGCGCTGGCCACCTGCATGGCCACCGTGATCGGCATCAAGGCCCAGCAAAAGGGCTACGACATCGCCGGCATGAAGGTCAGCGTGGAAAAGCACATGAGCGAGGACAGCCCCCGCCGCATCGTGCGCCTGCCCATCACCATCGAGATCCCGCTGCCGGAAGACCACCCGGACCGCAAGCTCCTCGAAGCCACCGCCCTCGGCTGCCCCGTGCACCACAGCGTGCACCCGGACATCGACAAGCCGGTGACGTTTGTGTGGAGCGGGAAGTAAGACGGGCGTAGTGCCAGCGTCCCGCTTGCTGTGGCCCGGCGCAGCCAGAGCTTGCATGCCCGCCAAACGTAGGATGGGTGTGGCGACAGCCCGCCCGTCCATCAGCGTTCCGCAAACATCGGGGCGTGCGAACACCCTCATGGTCGGACGGTTTGGCGCAGGAAGTTGTGGAGCAAAGAAGCGGTTGCGCCGCCAAACACATCCAACCAACGGCCGGAGTGCCGCGCTGCTCGCCCTCGCACTGAAAGATCGTGGCCTCTTGCTTCTGCAATGCTGCCGGTCATGCTGGACGGCATGAGATGGATACTAGCCCTGTTGCTATTCCTGCCTGCCTGCGCGCACCAGAAGCTGGCAGAAAACCATTTCCACAAAATGGATGAACTTTGCAAGCGCGCTGTGGCCAATGAAGATGCTCCACCAAGACCCGACTCAGGCTTGGGAATCCAAGGGATGTATGTGCAAAGCATCGGCTCTGATTTCTGGAAGACCTATTCAGATGCCCGGCTGGCTGCGGGAGATCGACGAGCACGCAAGGAATTGAAGACGCTGCTCGAACGTTACGGGGCCTCCGCCGCCCTCTTGGTACCGATCAACAGCGACCTGCGCGGCGCAGAGGACAATGCCATTATCGACGCTTGGCTGGCCTCAGGCGGCCGCAGCACCACCCACCTCAAACAAATGTTCGGTGACCCACCCGATCTGCGACGGGCTGCCGCCTGTCGCCAGGGTGTGCTGCGGTGATGAGACGGCCCTTCCCCTTTTTCGTGTCTCGTTTCCACCTCAGGGGGCACTGCTGGGAGACACGAAGCCTCATTTTTTAGGCTCTCGGGAAACCACGGCGGAAACGAAGGCGCGACTGCCCAGGGGCGCTGGAAACGACGCGGAAACCTGCGGGAAACGAGGCCGCATGAGGTCGGACACGAAGAGGCAAAAACGAAGGTTTTTCGTGTCCTGAGCCTCAGCGCCGCCTGCCCCGGTTCCGGTTCTGGCCAGCCACCGTCAACAACGGTCAACCACCGTCAACGGCCGCAGGCCCTTCAGCCACCGTCTTCGGTTCCGTCCCCTGTTGGCTGAAAATGTTTCAGAAAGCATTTGAGCTTTCCGGGTCTGCGGGCATGGTGATAATCACCAACCCAAACCGGACTGAGAACATCGCCGGACGAGGTGGCGGGCATCGTTTTCGAAGAAGGCGTGAAGAGCGCCGACGCCGGGAATGAGGTGCCACGAGTCAGCAGCAGCAGCCTGCTCTTCAGGAGCAGACGCAGGACAGAGCACGCCAAAAAAACACCACCACCACAGCCAGGGCGCTTTTTGCACCCATGTGTCGGGCGGTCATTTCATCAACACAACATACCACGTCATCATATTTTATGCCATCCAGTGAAATCATCCACCCGCAAGGCCAGCCGCCGGAGTTTGGCGACCACCACACCTGCCGCACCCTGTTCAACCTCAGCCGCAGCGCGCTCTACACGCTGGCCGCCGAGGGCAAGATCCGCAGCGTCAGCCTGCCCCTGAGCGGCCGCAAGCGTGGCCGCCGCCTCTTCGACTGCGCCAGCATCCGCCGCCACCTGAACTCGCTGGCTCAGGCCGGCCAACCCCTGCCCCCCTCCTTTTAACACCCATGAAATCCATCCTCGAGCGTGCCAGCGCTTATCTGGCCAGAATGCCCGTGTCCGTCTCCGGCCAGGGCGGGCACACCGCCGCCTTTGCCGCCGCCGTGGCCCTCGTGAAAGGCTTTGGCCTCAGCCAGGAGGAGGCCCTGCCGCTGCTGCTGCAGTGGAACCACCACTGCCTGCCACCGTGGCAGGAGAGCGAGCTGCGGCACAAGCTGCGCAGCGCCGCCACCACCTCCGGCAAGGCGGACGGCTACCTGCTGGTGGACGTGCCGTCAGCGGCCATCACGCGCCGCAGCACACCGCCGCAGGCTGCGGTTTTCCGCAGCACGCCTGACGCGGACGAAGCCGCGCGCAGGGCGGAGAAACGCCTGCGCTGGCCCACCTTTTACCTCCCTGAGAGCAATGACCTGATGGATATCGAGGACCAGCGTGGCATCTCCGTCACCGCGCTGCGCCATCTGGTGGACCGCGGCCTGCTGAAAAACGCCCAGTGCGGGCAGCACTACTGCTACGTGCTGCATGAGGAGCGCTTTGCCCAGGCGCGCCGCTATGACGGCCAGCCCTTTCTCACGCCGGACGGGCGGTCTCTCAAGACCCGAAACCTCCCTGGCAGCGAGGGCGTGTTCTTTGGCCGCAGCCTGCTGCGGGACGCGCCGAATGTGCTGCTGGTGGAGGGCGTCATCGGTCTGGCGGAGGCGGCCACCGTCTTCTGCTTTCTGGGCTCCATGCACCACTGGACGGTGCTGGCCGCCACCAGCGCCAGCTCCCGCTTTGCGCGGGATCCCGCCCTGCTGCAGGCCCTGGCAGGCCGCCATGTGCGCATCCTGCCAGACGCCGACGAGGCGGGCCTGAATGCCGCCGCCTCCTGGCTGACGGACCTGCGCTCCGCAGGCGCCAGGGCGGATGTGATGGAGCTGCCGCCCGGGCACAAGGACCTGGGCGATCTCATCTTCGACCTCAAAGAAAACCGCGAAACCCTCACCACCCTCTTCCAATGAAAGACATCACCGACCTCATCGCCCAGAGAGCCGAGATGCTCTACGGACCCTCAATACCACATCATGGCACATCCACACATGCCACAGCATTCCATGCGGAGGCCAGCCCGCCCGGGACGCCGCCACCGCCGCCGGACTTTGCCAGCTGCCTGCTCAGCGCCCCGGAGCTGGCCGCCATGCAGATGGTGCCGCGCACGCCCCTGCTGGGGGAGTGGATGCGGGAGGGGGATCTGGGCTACCTCTTTGCCCCGCGTGGCGGTGGCAAGACCTGGCTGGCCATGCTCATCGGCAAGGCCCTGGCGGAGGGCGTCAGCCTCGGCCAGTGGGCCGCCGGGCAGGGGCCGCGCTCCGTGTACTACTTTGATGCCGAGATGAACCAGCAGGACGTGCAGACCCGCGCGGAGAAGATCGGCATCAGCCACCCCAGCTTTTACTGGCTGAGCAACGAGTACCTCTACATGACGCTGACGCACAGCGCCAACATCGCCGACCCACGGCATCAGGAAGGCCTCTCCAACATGCTGCCAGACGGCTCCGTCTTCATCATCGACAACCTCTCCACCGGCCAGAGCGGCATGCGCGAGAATGAGAACGACGACTTTGACGTCATCAAAGACTGGCTGCTGAGCCTGCGCCGCCGTGCCATCACCGTCATCATCGTGCATCACGCCGGGCGCAATGGCGAGATGCGCGGCGGCTCCCGCCGTGAGGACCCCGCCCACTGGATCCTCAGCCTGAAGGACGCCACGGAAGACGGCTCCAGCGCCAAGGGGTTTGTGACGCGCTTCAGCAAATGCCGCAACTGCCGGGAGCGCGACGCCCCGCCCCTGCGCTGGTCTCTCAAGGAGACAAACGGCCGCTTCATGGTGTACTGCGATCCCTTTGGCAACACCGACGCCATGCTGACCTACATCCAGGACGGGATCACCTCCGCCAACGAGCTGGCCGAGGTGTTCGGCGTGCAGGCCAGCGCCATCAGCAAATGGGCCAAGAAACTCATGAACGCCGGGCTCATCCGCAAGAGGGGGCGGGAGTACCAGCTGATCGAGGAGTAGGCACCCCTGGCCTGGCATCCTCCGCCCCGCCCTTCGTTTCCACCACAAGTGCCCCCTGGAGTGGAAACGAGACACGAAACGCCCCTCTCCCTAGTGAAACGCGGCAGAGAGGCTGCCAAAATGGAAACGAAGCTGGAAACGAAAGAGGCAGCCTGGAAACAAAAATGAGCACGCTGGACTGCCAGCGGGCACCGCCCATGAGGCGGGATGCGGCCTTACTTCTGCGGTGCCATGCCGGGCATGGCGGGCATCTTCATTTCGCTGTAGCCGGCGGGCGGCACAAAGGCGCTGTCGTCCACGGCCTGCTCCTTGGCGGAGACCAGCACGGACACCACGTTCTTGCCCATCATGGACATCTCGGACTTCACCACCATGCCGTCAAAATCTGAAGCCTGCGGGGAGAGGCTGGCCATGGCACCGCCCACCACCTTGCCGAGCTTGTCGCTGGCGGCGCTGAGCTCCTTGTAGTTCGGAAAATCCTTGGCCACCCAGAAGCGGCCTTTGGCCATCGTGCCCTCCCAGCTGTAGATCTCGCAGTCCCACTCCCCCACCTTTTCCTTCTGCCCGGTGGCCACCGGCTTGGCGGCGGGGCCTCCGGTCATCTTGCCTGCCATCTCCGTGGCGGCCTTGATCGTGGCCGGGTCCATCTTCATGAGCATCTTCTGCGGGTGCATGATGGTGATGATGCCCTCGGCCTCCACGATGACGCTCATCTTGTCCCCCATGTCCACGCGGGCCTTCTCGCCTTTGATCTTGGTCGTCACCTCGCTGGGCTGGCCGGCGGTATCGACTTTCTGCACCATCACCCAGTCGGCGCTGGCAAAGGTGGCAGTCAGCAGCAGCGAGAGGCAGGAAAGGGCGTAGGTTTTCATAGGTGATAAATCTTAGCGTGAAGGTGCAGCGGTGGTCAATGCAGATCGCATCCGGTCTTGAACTGCGCTTATGATCCTGATTTGATCGCTTTTTTCCGCATGAGCCGCCCCACCGCCACCACTCTCCGCCATCGACTCGCCGGGTCCGGCATGCTCGCAGCCCTGCTGGCGCTATGCGCCTTTTTCAGCGTCGCCACCTGGACGCAGCAGTACCCGCAGGATGCGGAGGCGGCACGGGAGATCGCCGCCCGCATCGGCGCGCAGGACCGGGTGCTGGTGGTCGTGCGGCCTTCAGAAAAAGACGCTGCCTTTGCCCACGCGCTCGCCTCCGCCCTCGGTCCGCGTGCCGAGATCGTGAAGGGAGAGCCCAAAGACGCCCGCGCCGCGCTGCAGCGTGCCGCAGCCGCAGGCGGGCTGGACGTGATCGCCTGCAACAAAGCCACCGCCGCCTGGCTGGTATTTAGTGATATTTCCCATGATTTCCCAGCACTCAAAGGCACCCGCGTGCTGCAGCCCCGCCCGCATGGCTGGCCAAACTTTCTCAAGGCGGACAACCTGCTCAACATCGCCAACCAGATTGCCGTCATCGCCATTCTCGCCATCGGCATGACGCTCGTGATCATCACCGGCGGCATCGACCTCAGCGTGGGCAGCCTCATCGCCCTCTCCGCCGTGGTCACCACCCTGATCGTGCGCGACTACGGCGGCGGCCTGCAGGCCGGAGCAGCGGGCATGCTGGCGGCGGGGCTGTGCGGCATCGCCCTCAGCGGCGGCTGCGGGCTGGTCTCAGGCGCGCTCGTCACGCGGCTGCGCATGCCGCCCTTCATCGTCACCCTGGCCATGATGCTGGTGTGCAGCGGGCTGGCCTACCGGCTGGCGGAAAATCAGTCCATCTACCAGGTGCCGGATTCCTTTGTATGGCTGGGGCGGGGTGCCGACCTGCTGGGCCTGCCGAATGCCGTGCTGCTCATGCTGCTGCTCTACGCCGCCGCGCATGTGGTCATGACACAGACCGCCTTTGGCAGAAACCTCTACGCCGTGGGCGGGAATGTAGAGGCCGCGCACCTCTCCGGCGTGCCCGTCAGCCGCGTCATCCTGCGCGCCTACGTACTTTGCGGGCTGCTGGCCGGGCTGGGAGGCGTCGTGACCGCCTCCCTGCTCAAGAGCGGCTCCCCCACGTACGGGCAGATGTACGAGCTCTACGTCATCGCCGCGGTGGTGGTGGGCGGCACCAGCCTCAGCGGCGGGAAAGGCACCATGCCCGGCACGCTCATCGGTGCCTTCATCATCGCCGTCATCCAGAACGGCATGAACCTCACCAACGTGGAGGGCAACACCCAGAAGATCGTCCTCGGCCTCGTCATTCTGGGTGCGGTGCTGGTGGACCGGATGAAAAAGTGAGCGCGGACTGAGTTTTTTACGTAGTGACTCTTTGCGAGTGAATTCCGCGCTTGTCGCTTGCTCATCAGAAAATACCCCCGCTATTCTCAGCCGGGATACATGGCCAAACCTACAAAAATCAAAAAGCTGGAGCTGCGTGCGCGCGCTGAGGAACGTCGGGTGGTGGATGAGACTGTGCTGCGGGAGTCCCTGGAGCTCTATGAGAGCGGGCGGTATGCCGATGCCTGCCGCTCTGCCCTGCGGGCGGGGCCGCTGCACCTCTGGCGCGGGGTGGCGGCGCAGACCTTTGGCTTTCGACTGGCGGGAAATTCGGGCGCTTCACGGCTGGCGGGCCTGCTGATCAACCGCGCCCGGCGCGAGGGGCCGCAGGACGGGGAGGCGGCGGTGCATTACAGCTACTACCTCATGCAGCGGCGCGGCCTGCTGCCCACCTGGAGGCACTGCCTGGCCTCGGAGGCCCTGCCCGCCATCCTGCCGGACCAGCGCTCGGACTTGATCTCGATGCGCGCGATCATCGCCGCGAACTACCGCGACTTTGAAACCGCCTGGCAGCTCTGGCGGGAGGCCGTGGACATCCACGAGCTGACGCCCTGGCTGCTGGTGGAGAAATGCCAGATCCTGCTCAGCGAGGAGCGCCGCACCGAGGCCCTGGCTGCCTTGGACGAGGCGCTGCACCTGCGCCCATGGTACCGCCCGGCGGTGCAGTACCGCGCCCGCGTGCTCCACCTGCTGGGGAAAAGGGAGGAGGCCACCGCTTTCCTCACTGAGGCCATGGGCAGTCTGCAGAGCTGCGGCATCGCCGCCCAGCTCATGACGCTGAAACGGGAGATGGATGACCATGAGGGCATGGAGGCGCTGGCAGACGCCTACGAGCAGCTTGCCGTGCTGTCAGACGCCGATAGCGACGAATGGATCGCCGCCCGGCGGGTGGACCTGCTGACGCTGAGGGGCGACTTCCCAAAGGCCGCCGCTGTCGCCGTGCAGATCCCCGGAGACTATTACCAAAGTCTGGCCGCCAGACTGCAGGCCCCCGGTGCCGCCCAGAAGCGCGTGCGCCTGCCCTTTGAGTTTGTGCACCAGAAGCACAACACCTGCGCGCCCGCCACGCTGGCTGCCATGGCCCACTTTTGGGAGCGGCCTATCACCATGGAGCAGATCACAGAGGCCATCTGCTATGACGGCACCTATGACCACAGCGAGCGCATGTGGGCGCAGGCAAACGGATTCACCGCCCGTGAATTCACCGTGACGCTGGATGCCGCCATGCGGCTGATCGATCTCGGCCTGCCCTTTGTGCTGCACACGGTGGAGGTGGGCTCGGGCCACGCACAGGCGGTCATCGGCTACGACCGCATGCGGGAGACGCTCTTCATCCAGGACCCGTCCGAGCCGCACTACCGCGAGGTGGAGGCGGCGGAGTTTCTGGACCGCTACCGGCTCACCGGCCCGCGAGGCATGGTGCTGGTGCCGGTGGAGCAGGCGGAAAAGCTCAGCACCCTCGACCTGCCAGACACCGGGCTCTATGACTGCAATCACCGCTTCAGCGCCGCGCTGGCCTCTCATGACCGCGCGACTGCCGCCGCCGTCCTGGCAGAAATGGCAGCCGCCGCGCCGGAGCACCGGCTGGTGCTGATGGCGCAGTTTTCCCTTTCCAACTTTGACGGAAACGAGGTGGAGCGCCTGGCCGGACTCAATGCGCTGCTGCAAAGGTTCCCCGGAGATCCACGGCTGCTGAGCTGGAAAAACGTGGCGCTCAGCACCATGGGCCACCGGGATGAGCGCCTGCAGCTGCTGCGGGAGGCCGTGAAAAATGAGGGAGACTCAAACGCCTTTGCCCTGGCCAAAAACCTGGTGGACACCCTCATGGAGGACGCGCGCGACTGGGATGAGGCGCGGCTGCTGGCGTGGCGTGTGCACACACGCCTGCCCGGAGATGCAGGCACCCTCATGACACTGGCGGAGGTGCTGCGCCGCACGCAGCGCGCTCCGGTGGAGGAATGGCTGACCTTTCACCGCTTTGCAGCGGCGCTGGCAGACAAGAACGAGACGGTGGCGCAGACGTGGTTTGCCCATGCGCGTGCGCAGGGCCGCACGGATGAGGCCCTGGCCTGGCTGCGGCAGCGCTGGAAACAGTATGGCACCAGGTCCTCCGGCCCCGCCATCACCCTGGCCTTGGCGCTGGACTCCATGTGCCTGCCAGAGGCGGTGGACGTGCTGCGCGCAGCGGTGGATGCCCGGCCCGAGGACGGCGAGCTGCTGGTCAGCCTCTCGCGGGTGGAGTCGCGCGTGGGAGAGCATGCCCTCGCTGCTGCTCTGCTGGACCGTGCGCAGGGCCGCTGCCCGCCCCGGCAGTGGCTGCGTGCCCGTGCCGCGCTCCATCGGCGCACCGGAGATCATGCCAGCGAGATGGCCACGTGGCGGCAGATTTTAGAAAACGAACCCCTGGCGCTGGATGCCCACGGCTGGATCGCACGCGAGCTGGCCTCCACTCTCGGCCCCAATGCCGCCCTGAAGCATCTGGCGGAAATCTGCACCCGCTTTCCGCACCACCACGGCCTGGCCAGGCTGCACATCGGCTGGCTGCGCGAGTCTGACCACCGGCAGGCGGAGCAGGAGGCCCGGCGCGTCATCGCCCTGCACCCGGCGGAGCCCTGGGTGCTGCGAGAGCTGGCGCTCATCCTTCAAGACATGGGCCGTGCGGAGGAGGCCGTGCCACCCGCCATGCAGGCCGTCTCCATCGCCCCGGACCAGGCTGCCGGGCACGGCGTCCTCGGCATCGTGCTGACTGGCTGCAAACGAGATGCGGAAGCCACGGATCATTTCCAGAAAGCCATCCGGCTGGACGTCAATTACGCCCCGGCATTCAGCGGCCTGCTCTCCCTGTGCGCTGACACCGCTGACAAACGTGAAAAGCTGGCCTTCATCCGCTCAGAGATGATCCGGCAGGTGCTCACCGGAGACGCCCTGCACGCCTACCGCGAGCTGGCCTTCTCGGTGCTCTCTCCGGAAGAACTGCTGGCGGAGCTGCGGGAGATCTGGCAGGCCCGCCCGGACCTGTGGGAGGCGTGGTCCGTGCTGCTGGCGCAGATGATTGACTCCGGGCACAAGCAGGAGGCCATCCTGCCCGCCCAGGAGGCCACCCAGAAATTTGCGCTCACCCCCGGCTCATGGCGGGACATGGCGCTGGTCTGGCGTGCGGTGGACAAGCCGGAGGCCGCGCTGGCCTGCGCCAGGCATGTGGTGCAGCTGACCCCGGACTGGGCGGACGGCTGGTGCCTGCTGGCCAGCTACCTGGAGGATGCGGGGCACGGAGCCGAGGCGGTGGAGACCCTCAGGCAGGCCCGCACACGCCTGCCGCTGGACATGACGATCAGGCGCGCGCTCGCCCTCCTGCTCTGGGAGACTGGCCAGCGCGAGGAGGCCTGGCAGATGGCCGAGGATGTGACCCAGGAAGATCCGGCGCAGAACTGGGCCTGGGGCAGCCTGAAGATCTGGGCCGAGACCCTGCAGAGAGGCAGCCGTGTCATCGACATAGCACGCCGCCTCACCCAGACCCGGCCGGACGAGGCCCGGTCCTGGATCCTCCTGGCCAAGCTGCTGCCTACGGAAAACATCCGGGAGATCCTCGAAGCCGCAGAAAAAGCCACCCAGCTCAACCCCTGGCTGGTGGACGCGTGGGATTTCCGCATGGAAGCCCTGGCCGGCATGGGCAGGCTGGACGAGGCGGAGGCCATCCCCGCCAAAGGTCCCTGGGGCAATGACGACGTGCCGCCCACGCTGCTCGGCAGGCTGGCATGGCTGCAGGCAGCACGCGGAAACATTCCCGCCGCCATGCGCCAGATGCGCGAAGTCCTCAAAAAACACACCGAATACTACTGGGGCTGGAAAATGTACGGCCACTGGGGGGAGCTGCGCAAAGACCTGGGGGCGTGCAGGCATGCCGCCGAGGAGATGGTCCGTCTGGCACCCCGCTCGGCAGACGCCCACTGCGCGGCCGCAAACGCCGCGCTGAACACGGGCGACCGCGAGGAAGGCATCCGCCACCTGCAGCAGGCCCTGCTGGTAGATCCTACCAGCCCCTACGCCGCCTACCGCCTGCTGGAGCTCCACTGGGAGAAACGGGACATCGCGAGTATCCGCAGCACCACAGCCAGTCTGCCCGCCATCGGCCAGACCGCGCTCATCTGCCGCATCTACCTCATGCTGGCCGCCGCCCACAAGGACGACCTCATGCAGGTCGGCTCAGACCTGGCCTGGCTGGCCACACACCCGGACATGATGGGAGACATGCTCCAGCTCATCCTGGACTGCTTTACCAGCAAGCAGCACAGCCTGGCTCCGCTGCTGGACGGAGCCCTGAGCACCGTGGCGGAAAACAACACCATCGGCCCCGCCTTTGCCATCCTCTGGGTGCAGCGGGAGACTCAAAAGCAGCACTGGGACTGCTGGAAGCGCCTGGCCGAATGGCTGCCCCGGCTGGGCTCGCGCCTGGACCCTGCCATCCTGCACTACCTGGACGCCGTCGGGCAGACACGCCATGCCGACCCGCACGTGACCGACTTCATCCAGGCCTGCGGTGCGGAGCTGCGCCAGCGCGGCGTCCTCTGGGCCAAGGTGGGCTACGCCCTGGCCGCCAGCGGAGCCTTCCGCGACTGCACCGAGTGGCTCGGACAGGACTACCAGCGCGACGATGCAGAAGCCTGGACTTTGTGGAATCTCGCCATCAGCTACCGCAAAACACAGCGCCCCGAGCAGGCGGGAGAGGTAAGCCTGCATGTGGTGGAAAAAGGCTTGCGGGACAACACCTGGAGCTCCCACTCCGCCCTCGCGGCCCTGGCCTGCGCCTGGAAGCAGGACTATGACAAAGCCCGCCTCGTGTTGGACAATGCGGGAGACAACGACAACACCCAGCTCACCGAAAAGCTGAGCAAGCTGATCGCCCGTGCGCTGTGTGATGTGATGCCTAGGCCGCAGGCCGTGGCGGGTGCGCAATTCAAGGAATTCCTCGCCGCCTGCCGCAAGCTCTTTGCCACGCGGGCGGTCACCGGCCAGGACAAGCTGGACTTTGAGCGCGCCAAGGAGCTCATGCAAAAGCACACTGGCGTGACCATTCTGCCCTGGCAGAAACCCAAGCCGCGCGAGACCGCCCCGGCCGAGCCCGCGAGCAAAGGCGGCATCCCCAGGTCCCTTGTCGTTTTCATGGCAATAGCGGCGATCAACCTCATGCGCGCTTGCAACCCGTCCACGCACTCGACTGACGACTCTCCCAGCTACACTCCGCCCTCCAGCCCGCGCTTTGACGATCTGCGCTACGATCCGCCCTCCAGCCCACGCCATGACGACCCGCAGCGCCGCAGTGACCAGCGTGACAGTGAGCGCGTGCAGCAGCAGCTGGACGCACTGCTGCGCAAAACCCAGAACTTCCCCGCACCCATGCGGTAATACCATGCTGCGTTGAAAACGGGTCTGAAGGTGGAGGCACGAGCCGACGGAGGGGGATCATCTTGATCCCACCACCTGCAACGTGTTCGCGGATGTGCGAGAGCGCTGGATGATGCGGGAGGCTCGGCTTTGTGGAGACGCGAAAGCTCTGTGCATTGAGAGAGCGTGAGGGATCGGGACGATCCCTCTCCGCCAGAGCGCCGGCTGGCCGCATGGGATGCTGGTTTCCACCCACAAGACTCGGTTTCAGCTATGCGTGGTCTAACAAGACCCCCGGGAGAAATCCTGGGCTGAGAAAAGACGATGACAGTCTCCGCTGGCGCACAAGCGTATCCTGCGGGACTGCTTCAGCGCCCTCCCTCTTCCTCCCCCCATGTTTGACTCCTGGCTCCCAGAATCCAAAGACCACCTGCCGCTCACATGGTGGAAGACGCACCCCGTTTACCTCGCGGCCATCATCGCGCTCGTGGGGGTGGGAAGCATTATCCTAACCTCCCTTCTGGGGACCGCAGGGGCCCACTGGCTCGTTTACACCTACCACAATGCGTTCGTCGAAGGACGGTTCTGGACCCTCTTCACCTATGTCCTCTTCAACATACCGGACATTTGGGTCGTGCTGGGTTGCTACATGCTTTGGAATTTTGGCGAGGCTCTGGAACGGCACCTCGGCAGGCGCTCTTTTGTCAAGCTCCTGGTGCTCCTGTGGCTCACACCTCCCCTTCTGGCTACACTGATGGGCCTAGTCGGCTTCAAGGGCCCCATGAGTTTCGGCATGGTGTTTGGAATGCCTTTTGCCGCCGGGATTCAAATGCTCGAATTCGGCGTTTTCAACGCTTTCGCCGCACTCTATCCGCGCGCCAAAATCTCCATGATCGTGATCACGATCGATGCCTGGCAGCTGGCGGCCATCTTCAACGTCATCTACGCCCTACAGCATATCCTGGTGCGCGACTGGCCTGGTCTGTTCATCCTTTTGGGCTGTATCGCCGTCGCATGGGTTTTCATCCGCTACGAAACCGGCGCACTCAGTCTCCCCTCCCTGCCCAGACGCGCCCCGAAGACCACCCGGCCCGCGCAGAAGGCCGCCAAGGCCGCGCCCAAAAGCAACACCCCCACCGTCGATGACATCCTCGACAAAATCAGCCACCACGGCATGCAGAGCCTCACCGCCGAAGAACGCCGCATCCTGGACAAGGCGAGTGAGGAGATGAAACGCCGGGCAGACTGATGAAACAGACCCGTCGAATAATGACGAGGCATGAATGACGAATCCAGCGTCTGATACCACAATCAGCTGAAAACGGGTCTGCAGGGGCTTGTGCCATGTGCGCGAGCGCGTGGCACTCCGGTCGTAGGTTGGGTGTGTTTGGCGTCGAGAGCACACGCCTGCTCGACCGCCCCTGCGCCAAACCGCCCGACCATCAGCGCATTCCTACGCCGTGGTGCTTGCCGCACGCTGGTGGACGGGCGGGCTGTCGCCACACCCATCCTACAGAGTCTGGGCATGCAAGCACTGGCTACCTGATTTGCCTTGAAATCTCCAGCTGAACACAAAGTCTCTTCTTCAGAACCGAGTTTTCAGTGGCTTCGAAATCGACCCGTTTTCAATGGATTGTGGTATTACTCATTCGTCATTCCCACCCCTACCTCAGCACCACGCGGCATGGCGCGCCATCAGCGCCTTCCAGCTTCAGCGGCAGGGCGATGAGCTCGTAGTAGCCCGGTTTGATGTCGGCCAGATTGAGGCCTTCGATCACCCAGATGCCACCGCCGAGCATGATCTGGTGCGTTTCCACACCGTCCTTGTTGAAGCCGCCGATGCTCAGGTAGTCCACGCCTACGGTGACGACGCCCTGCTCCACGAGGTACTGGGCGGCATCAGCGCGAATGGAGACGAAATCCTTGTCGAATTCGTCCATGGCCCAGCTCCGGGTGGAATTGCGGGTCTTGAAGAGCACGCGCTGGCGCGGCGCTATTTTGAGCTTCCTCAAATCGTCTGCCGTGATCTGGTCTTCGCAGTCCACCTCAAACACCCGGCAGCGGCCGATCACCGGCTCCAGCGGCATCTGCTCCATCGTCATCCCATCAGCAATGAAATGCCGCGGCGCATCCATGTGGGTGCCGGTGTGGGCGCTCATGGAAAGGTGGGTGAGATTGCATACCGCGCCTTCCTCCATGCTGACAACGCGCTTGATATGGCAGGCGGGATCGCCGGGCCAATGCACCATGCCGTCGCGTAGCGGAACAGAGACATCTTTCCAAGGTCGTTTCATACTAGATGGGTATAATAAAGAGTTGTAAAATCATACTACGCAAGAGCTTACGAGGATCTTGCGTTTGCTCGGCATATGCCTGATCCCCGCCCTCTCCCCCGCCGTCAGTTTGTCAAAACCGCCGCCGCCACAGTCTTCGGATTTCAGGTGGTGGAGCGCCACGTCATCGGTGGCCCCGGCTTCACGCCGCCGAGCGAAAAGGTGAACCTCGGCTGCATCGGCATCGGCGGCCAGGGCGGCGGTGACATCCGGGATCTGGACGACTCCGGCCTGGCCAACATCGTGGCGCTTTGTGATGTGGATCTGGACCACGCGGCTGGCACCATCAAAAAATATCCGAACGCCAGGCTCTACCGCGACTACCGCGAGCTGATCGACAAGCAGAAGGACATCGACGCCGTGCTCGTCGCCACGCCGGATCATGTGCACGCCCCGGCCAGCATCATGGCCATGCGCGCCGGACGCCACGTCTATGTGGAGAAGCCGCTGGCGCATACCATTGCTGAAGCACGCGCCATGCGCGATGTGGCCGCAGAAACGAAACGCGTGACGCAGATGGGCAACCAGGGCCACGCCAGCGAGGGCATCCGCCTCACCCGCGAGTGGATCCAGGCCGGAGCCATCGGCAAAGTCACCGAAGTGCATGTGTGGTCTGATCGACCCGGCAAGTTCTGGGACTCCCAGGGCAAGGCCTACCCCACCGACACGCCGCCCGTGCCCAAGAACCTCGACTGGAATCTCTGGCTGGGCCCGGCCAAGGAGCGCGCCTACCATCCCGACTTCTGCCCGCGCAAATGGCGTGGCTGGTGGGACTTTGGCTGCGGTGCGCTCGGAGATATGGCGGTACACAATGCCGATCCTGCCTTCTATGCGCTGGATCTCGACTCCCCCGATTGGGTGGAGGCCGAAAGCGGACCCAACAACAACCAGTCCTATCCCGTGTGGAGCATCATCACCTACCACTTCCCCGCCAAGGGCGACCGCCCCGCAGTCAAGATGGTGTGGTATGATGGTGGCAAGCTGCCCCCGCGCCCCGAAGGCCTCGAAGAAACCCGCAACCTCGGCGACAACGGCATCTACTTTGTGGGAGACAAAGGCTGCATCCTCGCCGGCGGCTGGTCAGGCACCCCGCGCATCGTGCCGGAAACGAAGATGCAGCAGTTCATCATTCCCGCCAAGACCATCCCCCGCTGCCTCGGCGGCCACCGCAAGGAATTCCTCGAAGCCTGCAAAACCGGCAACCCGCAGGATGCCAAGAGCGGCTTCTGGTACTCCGCCCCCTTCACCGAATCCCTCCTCGTGGGCCTGCTGGCCGTACGCTTCGGCAAACGCGTGGAATGGGATGCCAAGGCGATGAAGTCCCCCAACACGCCGGAAGCGGATGCCATCATCCACAAGGCGTATCGGGCGGGGTATGGGATTTGAGTGAAACGACGACGCATCCAGATGCGACGACATGTCCAGATCTGAAGCACCAAAGGTGCGAACTATCGCAGCCCAGGGCAACGCCCTGGGTATCGGATGATGGATTGATGTGGAAGCCCTGAAAGGGCGACCTAACTCCTGAAGCTCCCTCATCACCATGCCTCAATCGCTCCGCTCTCACCAAACACAGAGTCCAGTATAACGAGCGGCATGTGTGGAATTGAGCATCCGGGTCAAATCGTAGATTTTTGGAATTAGGCCGCCCTTACAGGGCTCGCCCAGAGAAGGTCGTGGTGTATTCGCATATCCCAGGGCGTTGCCCTGGGCTGCGATAGGCCGCGCCGTTGGCGCTCCGGATTGGGTCATTGGCACCCCGAGGATCGTGGGGTGATGTGTCGATACTTGAGAGGTCTTTTGGGCGCTGCATCACCAGAGCCCGCATCATTCGATGCGTCCATGACGTGAGCTTGCGCATAGCGTGAATGCGTCCTACGCCAATATCTTCGGCACCAGTTCCCCGGCCACGCCGGTGAGGCGCATGTCGAGGCCTTGGAAGCGTTGATTGAGCTTGGTGTGCTCAAAGCCCAGCAGGTGCAGCAGTGTGGCGTGCAGGTCGTGCACGTGCACGGGGTCTTCTGTGACGTTGAAACCGAACTCATCGCTCTGACCGAGGGTGATGCCAGGCTTCATGCCGCCGCCGGCAAACCACATGCTGAAGCAGTTGGGGTGGTGGTCGCGGCCATCGCTGCCGCCTTGCACCATCGGTGTGCGGCCAAACTCGCCGCCCCAGATGACGAGGGTGTCTTCCAGCAGGCCGCGTTGTTTGAGATCGCGCACCAGCGCGGCGCAGGGCTTGTCCGTGAGACCACACTGCTGCTTGAGACCGTTTACCAGACCGCCGTGGTGATCCCAGGCCTCATGAAAGAGCTGCACAAAGCGCACGCCGCTTTCGATCAGGCGACGCGCCAGGAGGCAGTTGTTGGCAAAGGAGGCCTCGCCGGGCTTGGCACCGTACATGTCGAGGATGTGCTTGGGCTCCTGGGAGATGTCCATCAGCTCAGGCGCGGTCTGCTGCATGCGGTAGGCCAGCTCAAAGCTGTTGATGCGGCTGGCGATCTCCGGGTCTCCCACCACGCCGAGGCGCTCTTCATTGAGCTGCTTCAGCACATCCAGCGTATCGCGCTGCGTGGCATCGCTGACGCCTTCCGGGTTGCTCAGGTAGAGCACGGGCTCGCCACTGCTGCGGAAGGGCACGCCCTGATAGACGGTGGGCAGGAAGCCGCAGCCGAAGTTGCTCATGCCGCCGCTGGGGCCTTTCTGCCCGCTTTGCATGACCACGTAGCCGGGCAGGTCCTGATTCTCGGTGCCGAGGCCGTAGAGCGTCCACGCGCCAAAGCTGGGCCTGCCAAAAATCTGCGAGCCGGTGCTCATCAGGATCTGCCCCGGCGCGTGATTGAACGCATCCGTCTTCATGGAGCGCACAATCGTGAGATCATCTGCAATTCCGGAAAGATGCGGCAGCAGTTCGCTGAGCTCCGCACCGCTCTGACCGTGACGGGCAAATTTGAACTTCGGCCCCAGCAGCTTGCTGTTGGGATTGATGAACGCAGCGCGATAGCCTTTGAGCAGGTCCGGCGGTGGCAGCTTGCCATCCCATTTGGAAAGCTCGGGCTTGTTGTCAAAGAGCTCCAGATGGCTGGGCGCACCGCCCATGAAGAGGTAGATGACGCGCTTGGCCTTGCCGGTGTAGTGCGGTTTCTTGATCGCCAGCGGATTCGTCGGAGCAGGCGCGGCACCCGCCGTGCGCGACATGAGATCCGCCGCCGCGATGCTGGCCAGCCCGACGCCGCAGTCTTTGAAAAACCAGCGGCGGGTGCGGTAGCGGGCGTATTCAGCCTGGAGTTCTTGGCGGAGGTTCATGGCAGCGGATTGACGCATAGAAATCGCTGATTGGCCATGCTGTCTATCCACGCCAGCGGCGCAGCACAATCCGTGCGGCGGGTTTGTCCATGGAGGAGCAAGGTTTCACAGCAGATCTCCTGGCAGCATTTCCGCGAGAAAGCAGGCCTCAGCACCACTAAATCCATGATCCATCAAAGCCTGCTTCAGCTTTCCCGCAGGCACGCCAGGAAAAGCATTGATGACCTGCACGAAAAGCAGAGCACGGATGCGAGGAAGCGCGGAGTGCAGCGCGTTGGCGGTTTGGTTTTTGCGCACTTCAGGTGTCATCACGCGAACGCCCAAATGTCCCATGCTGTTGCCCTTGCCGCCAGCGGCTTCATACTGATTGCACAAGCTCTGCCAATTCGCCACACAAGCATGGAGGAGTTTCCAAAAGTCTTCACTGAGCCGGCTTTTGTCCGCTGTGCGGTCCAGGCATGCAGCAAGGCGCAGAGGAGCATTTTCTGCGAATGCTCGCTGGATGCCTGACCACGCATACGAACCTTGCACTTTCAGCGACAAGCGGTCCAGTTCAGGCAGAGTCTTGATGTAATAGGGCATGTCTGAGGGCTGAGTCTCATCCAGTGGCTCAAAGAGAAAAATCTCCTCGTATATTTTGGTGCATGCAGAATCAAACTCATCCTGCTTGTCCACCATGGCGCTGAGAGTCGCCAGTTCAGCCCGCTGACTTTCCCGCCTGCTCTCAGCAGCACTTTGATCCTTGCCAGTTTTTTTCGGGGCAGGCACGACCGCCTGGGCTTGGTCATGAACGGTTGCCTCAATCGAAACCTTCCCTGCATCAAGCGCCGCGGCACTTCTTGTATGTCCCACCATCAGAATGGTAGGATTACCGAAACGGTTGCTCACCATGGCTGTCCCTTTGATGATCCACTCTACATTGGCAACGGTTTCGGGTACAACCTTTAACTCGACCCACTCACCGATTCCGAACTGTTTGCGTGAGTCAGGGCTCCCATCGGGCGCATGGGCCAAAGTGCGCGTTTCGATTTCCCATTCGGGCTCATCTTTCCCCTGAGACACCGGCTGCACGCAAAGCACGAGCAGCATGCAAAATGGGCGGAGTTGCGCAGACAGTTTCATGACTCCTCAGGGTTATGCGGCATATCGGCCCGGCATGTCGAACTTTTTCCACGCCAACAGCCAGCATCATTGCTGAAGGATTGCCGCATCTTCCTTCGTTCCACCCGCCCCATGAAGCTCCTCAGCCTCTTTCTTTCGTCCTTCATTGTCGTTTCGGGCTTTGCCGCAGACCGGCCCAACATCCTCTGGCTCACCAGCGAGGACCACGGGCCGCACATGGGCTGCTATGGCGACACCTATGCCGATACACCGAATGTGGATGCACTGGCGGCCAAGGGCATGCTTTTCAAGCACGCCTGGTCCTGCGGCCCTGTCTGTGCTGCGGCGCGCACCACCATCATCGCGGGCATGTATTCCCCCTCCACCGGCGGCGAGCACATGCGCAGCATGGCGGCCATGCCCAAGGGTACCAAGATGTATCCGCAGTTCCTCCGCGAGGCCGGCTACTACTGCACGAACAACAACAAGGAGGACTACAACCTGCAAAAACCCGAGGGCGTGTGGGATGAGTCCAACGGCAAGGCGCACTGGAAGAACCGCAAGGACGGCCAGCCCTTCTTTGCCATCTTCAATGAGCAGTGCAGCCACGAGAGCCAGATCCGCAAACGCCCGCATGTGGCCATTCATGATCCCGCCAAGGCCCGCGTGCCTGCCTACCATCCCGACACGCCCGAGGTGCGGCAGGACTGGGCGCAGTACTATGACCAGGTGACGCTGGCCGATGCCTCGGCAGGCAATCGCCTGAAGGAACTGGAAGCCGCAGGCCTGGCAGAAGATACCATCGTCTTTTACTACGCCGACCACGGCAGCGGCATGCCGCGCAACAAGCGCTGGCCCTGCAACTCCGGCCTGCAGGTGCCCATGGTCGTATACTTCCCACCGAAATGGAAACACCTCGCGCCGAAGGAGTATGGCGCTGGCGTGAAGTCAGACCGCCTCGTGAGCTTTGTCGATCTCGCGCCCACGCTGCTCAGCCTCATCGGTGTGCAGCCGCCGGAGTGGATGCAGGGCCACGCCTTTGCCGGAAAATTCCAGACCGAACCGCAGCCCTACGTGTATGGCTTTCGTGGCCGCATGGACGAGCGCTACGACTGCGTGCGCAGCGTCACGGACGGCCGCTTTGTCTATGTGCGCAACTACATGCCCCACCTCTCGCAGGGCCAGCATGTGAACTACCAGTTTGAAACACCCACCACCGCTGTGTGGCGCAGGCTCTACGATGAAGGCAAGACCACGCCTGAGCAGTCCATCTTCTGGAAGACACCGAAAGACGCGGAGGAACTCTACGATCTGCAGAGCGATCCTGATGAAGTGCACAATCTCGCGACCAAACCCGAGCACGCCGAGACGCTGGCCAAGATGCGCACCGCGCAGGAAGGCCTGGCGCTAAAAATCCGCGATGCGGGCATGATCTGCGAGGGCGAGATGCACCACCGCTCCGAAGGCACCACGCCCTACGACATGGCGCACGATGACAAGATGTATCCGCTGGCCCGCATTCTCAAAGCCGCAGGCCAGGCCTCCTCCATGAAGGCGGACGCCATGCCGGATCTGAAGGCCGGATTTGCCGACAAAGACAGCGCGCTGCGCTACTGGTCCGCCATGGGCATCCTGATGCGCGGCAGTGCAGGCCTCAGCGCAGCACACGATGAAATGATCCAGGCCGCGAAGGACAGCTCCACCTATGTGCAGGTCGTGGCCCACTGGACGCTGGCCAAATACGGCAGCGACTCCGAGCGCGCCGCCGCCCTGCCTGCGCTGGCGAATCTGGCCAACTGGAGCCAGCACGATGTCTTCACCGCCTTGAGCGCACTGAACGCCATCGGTGATCTCGGCGACAAGGCCAAACCGATCGCCGAGCAGCTCAAAGCACTGCCGGCGAAAGGCGAGTCTCCCGATGCCCGCTTCAACGGCTACGTGGCGCGGCTGCTGGCGGATCTGAATGGCGCAAAACTCCCCGCAGGTGATGCCGAAGGCGCGCCAGCTGCGAAGAAGAAGGGGAAGAAAAAAGAGAAGAAGTAAACTCCGCTTCATGCGCGCAATGAGAGCTCCAGCGCCATGCCGTAGGACGGATGTGGCGACAGCCCGTCCGTCTGCGAGCGTGTGGCAAACTCTGCGGCGTACGAACCCGCTGGTGGTCGGGCGGTTTGGCGAAGGCAGTGAGGAGCAAAAGTGCGACCTCGACGCCAAACACACCCCAACCTACGATCCGGAGCCAGCGCCACCGGCCTTTGAAACAGGACGCAACACCATGATGAAAAGAAAAACACGAATGCTCACGGATATCCGCGAATTTTCACGAATGACTCCAGGCATGTTGGGGTTCACGTTTATTCGCGGTCATTCCAGTTCATTCGCTTTGGGAATATTTCCTTCTGCTTCATAGCTCACACCTGCTTATCCCTTTTACCGCCATGTCCCTGCCCCGCCTCCTCGCCTGCCTGCTGCTCTGCATCAGCAATGCTGCAGCAGCGCCAAACGTGATCCTCTTCATCGCCGATGACGTGAGCTATGACGACCTCGGCTGCTACGGCAACACCGCCGCACGCACGCCAAACATCGACAAGCTCGCAGCCAAGGGGCGGCGCTTTGACGAGGCCATTCTGGTGGCCAGCAGCTGCAGCCCCAGCCGCTCCAGCGTCATCACCGGCCGCTATCCGCACAACAACGGCCGCGCCTCCGAGCTGCACCAGCCCATCGCCGCGCATCTGCCGTGGTTTCCACGCCTGCTGCGTGACGCTGGCTGGTACACCGCGCTGGTGGGCAAGCACCACATGACCTCCGACACACCCGCCGCTGGCGAGCAGCCGCAGCCCGAGCCCTTCAATCTTGTGGATGCTGGCAACGAACCCGGCAACAAAGGCGGCCACGCCACCTGGGTGAAGACCGTGCAGCAGCGCCCCAAAGACAAACCGTTCTTCTTCTGGTTTGCCTCCCTGGACGCTCACCGCGCCTGGGACGCCGACAAGGACTGGAAGGCCGACCTCTACGGCCCCAAGCACGACCCCGCCAAGGTCATCGTGCCGCCTTACCTGAATGACGATGCCGCCACGCGCGATGACCTGGCCTCTTACTACAATGAGATCACACGCTGGGATTACTTCATCGGCCTCGTCGTGGCAGAGTTGGAAAAAGAAGGCACGCTGGACAACACGCTCATCATGATCATGGCGGACAATGGCCGCCCCTTCCCCCGCGCCAAGACACGCCTGCATGATTCCGGCATGAAGACACCCTTCATCGCGCACTGGCCTAAGGGCATCGCCAAAGCAGGCACGCCCACGCAGAGCCTCATCAGCAGCATCGATATCGCGCCCACCGTGCTCTCGCTGGCCGGAGTGGCAGTGCCGCCCACCATGCAGGGCCTCAGCTTTGCGCCCGTGCTGGCAGATCCCGCTGCCACCCCGCGCAAGTACGCCTTCTCCGAGCACAACTGGCACGACTACGAGGCGCATGGACGCTCCGTGAGGTCGGAGGGCTTTCTCTACATCGTCAATTCGCGCCCAGACCTCGCGTGGCAGGGCCCGGCGGACTCCGTGCACTCGCCCTCATTCCAAAGTCTGCGCGCTGTGCGCGATGCCGGAAAGCTGACCCCAGCGCAGGCAGATGTCTTCCTCTCCCCACGACCCACCGTGGAGCTCTACCGCACCGATGCCGACCCCCTGCAGCTTCACAATCTGGCCGATGATGCCAACTACGCCTCTGTCAAAGCACGCCTCGCCAAAGCCATGACCGAATGGACCACCGCCACCGGCGACTCCGCCCCGGCAAACCTCTCCAAAGACTCCTTTGACCGCGAAACCGGCAACAAACTCAAGCTCAAGGAAGCCGACTACCGCGGCACTCCGGCAGGCAGGGACAAGGATGCCGCGCATATCAATGCGCCTGGGCCAAGGTGATCAGCCCGCCTTCACAGCCCCAGCAGCTCCCGCATCTTCTCCTTGGGAATGCCGCCCACCTCGCGACCCGTTTCACGGCCTGACTTGAAAGCGATGAAGGTGGGAATGCCGCGCACGCCGTGCTCGCGAGAGAGGGCGGGCTGCTCATCCACATTGATGCGGATCACCAGCGCCTTGCCCTTCAGCTCCCGGGAAAGCTCCTCCACCATCGGGCCCACCACCTTGCAGGGGCCGCACCAGTCGGCATAAAACTCCACCAGCACCGGTACCTTGGCCGTGCGCACGGCGCTGATGGACGTGGCAG
Organism: Prosthecobacter vanneervenii; assembly: GCF_014203095.1. Classification (NCBI taxonomy): domain Bacteria; kingdom Pseudomonadati; phylum Verrucomicrobiota; class Verrucomicrobiia; order Verrucomicrobiales; family Verrucomicrobiaceae; genus Prosthecobacter; species Prosthecobacter vanneervenii. The sequence goes on from NZ_JACHIG010000012.1 coordinate 178,964, forward strand.
CCCCAGCTCCACCGCCCGAAGCCGGACGCAGCATGTCAAAGGCGATCCAGCCGATGTACAGCAGCACAGCCCCGGCGATCCAGATGGGCAGGTTTGCTTTGTTCATGCCGTACCATCCGGGCAGGAGGCCGGATGGCAAGTCCGGATGAGGTCAGGCGCCGATGCTGCCTCCTAGAATAACTGAGCTTACGCACCTTGCCCGGCAGCCTGATTGATGGCCTTGTGGGTGAAGTTCCCCAGAGGATTGCCTTCGGCATCCGGGCAGACCCAGTCGGAAATCGTGGCTACAGGCACCTCCACCTGGGAGCCCTGCTTGAGCTTGGTGGTGTGCATTGGGTGGTTGACCAGGTGGCCGTGCACGTATTCCGGCTCCAGCCCAAAAACCTGCATCCACATGTGCTCCACCTGGCCGTTCTCACCAGTGAAAGGGGCTTTCACGATGAAGCGCTCGTCATCCGGCTGACGCTTCTTGAAAATCTCGACAAATTCCGGCCAGCGTTGCCGGGCTTCTGTTATGGCTTGTTCGATGGCCTCGCCGTTTGGCACGCCGATCACGGGTGCCTTGACCTCCTCCCGCAGGGCGTCCAGCGGTGAATCTCCGCACAGCAGCTTCTCCAGCTCAGGCGACCACAGATTGAAAAAGCGATGCTGCGGGCAGAAAATGGCCATCACATCATCATCAGCCAGCGCGGACACGGCTTTGCCAATCAGGCGGTAGGCCTCATCTTGACCGACCTCCGTGTCTTTCACCTGCATCAGATCCACCGCCAGCCACGCGCTGTGCTCGCGGATGATTTCAGCAAAGCGCAGATTCGGCACATGTGACGCCACTTCTTCAGGATCATCAAAGTAGCTGGTGTCACGGTTGTGGACCATGAACATGGCAAAGACAGGCTTGCGAACCATGACCAGAAACAGTGGATTATCACCAGCCACGAAGCCATCTGCTTGATCGGCATCCTCTTCTCCGCCCACAATCTGCAGCCCCCAGGCTTCTGACAGCGCATTTGCCAGCACCTGCGGCTCCAGATAGCGCGGCTGGCGGCGCAGATGAACGAGGGAGATGATGGGTTTTGCCTCGTCTTCGTCGTCATTCTTTTGCTGGCCGTCTTGTGGTAGGTCTTCCTCGGTGAAATCATCGATGCTTCCTTTGTCAGGCCTCGTCCATAGCTGATAGGCTATCATGCCATACACCGCGCAGAGCACTGCCTGCTTCCACGTAAACTCACGGGCAACCAGCCCATAGGCCTTGCTGCCAGCAATCCAGATCAGCATCGCCGTGCCCGCCAGACGCGTCCACCGCAGCCGGAAGAGCAATCCCGCCGCAGTGACGGCCAGCACGGCAGCCACGATTCTGGCCGGCAGATTATGCGTCCATATCCCCATCATGGCCCAGGCCCAGGCGTGGAAGCCGAGGAAAATGGCGGCCATATTCCAGTTTGCAGTAAGGCGATTGATGAGGGCTTTCATTTCTCCTCCTTTTGGCATGCCCCCCGGACGCTCGGCAAGTCATATCCAGTGACAGAAGTACAGGGCGGCGGCTCTGACGTCCGATTCCCCCCAGTTTTCGACCTTGAAACCCACCCCTGTACTAGTAAGAAAGGCTCCCGCGCTTGGCCGCATCTGGCGCTTTTTTTGACCCTACCCGATCCTGAACCAACTCTCATGAACAAAACCCTCCTCGCTCAAGCTGCCAACGAAGCCCGTGGTCTCGCCATGGATGCCGTGCACAAGTGCTCCTCCGGCCACCTCGGCCTGCCCCTCGGTGCCGCTGAAATCGGCGCCGTCCTTTTCGGCGAAACCCTCCAGTGCGACCCCGCCGATCCGAAATGGCTGAACCGCGACCGCTTCATCCTCAGCGCCGGCCACGGCTCCATGTTCATCTACTCCTGGCTGCACCTCAGCGGCTACGCGGTGTCCATCGAAGACGTGTCCAAGTTCCGCGTGCTGCACTCCATCACCCCGGGGCATCCTGAATTCCACGAAACTCCCGGCGTGGAGTGCACCACCGGCCCGCTGGGCCAGGGCATCGGCAATGCGGTGGGCTACGCGCTCTCCGGCAAGATGGCGGCTGCCAAGTACAACACTGCCGAGCACAAGATCATCGACAACCACATCATCGCCCTCGCTGGCGACGGCTGCCTTCAGGAAGGCGTGGCACGCGAGGCCGTCGCCTTTGCCGCCCACAACCACCTGGACAACCTGATCGTCATCTATGACTCCAACGACGTGACGCTGGACGCCATGGCCAAGGTGACGCAGAGCGAAGACACCCAGGCGCTCTACACCGCGCTGGGCTGGAACGCCGTGACCATCGACGGCCACGACCTCGACGCCATCAAGGCTGCGATCGACACCGCCAAGAAGAGCGATAACGGCAAGCCCACCATCATCATCGCCAAGACCATCATCGGCAAAGGCATCCCCGAAGTGGCCGGCACGGCCAAGGGCCACGGCGAAGGCGGTGCCAAGTTTGTCGATGCCGCCAAGAAGGGCCTCGGCATCCCCGAAGGCACCCACTTCTACGTCAGCGACGAGGTGAAGGCCTACTTTGCCGATCTGAAGAACAAGCGCGCCGCCGCCCACGGCGAGTGGAACAAGGTCTTCCTGGCCTGGAGCGCCGCCAACCCTGCTCTCGCCAAGGAACTGGACGCCGCCCGCCATGGCAGCCTGAAGGCCGAAGACCTCCTCAAGCTGGTGCCGGAATATCCCGCCGAAGGCAAGGCCGCCACCCGCAACAGCGGCGGCGAGATCCTCAACCACATCGCCAAGGCCGTGCCGCATCTCGTCACCGGCAGCGCCGACCTCTTTGGCTCCACCAAGAACTACCTCACCGGCATGGGCGACTTCAGCGCCGCCAATCCGACCGGCCGCAACATCTGGTTCGGCATCCGCGAGCACGCCATGGGCGCCATCTGCAACGGCCTGGCCTACGACGGCCTCTTCCTCGCCAGCGGCGCGACCTTCCTCGTCTTTGCCGACTACTGCCGCCCGAGCATCCGCCTGGCCGCACTGGCCAAGCTGCCCGTCACCTACATCTTCACCCACGACTCCGTGGGTGTGGGTGAAGACGGCCCGACCCACCAGCCGGTGGAAACCGTCAGCGGCCTGCGTGTGATCCCGAACCTCGACGTGATCCGCCCCGGCGACGCCGAAGAAACCGCCGCCGCCTTTGCCGCCGCCTTCAGCCGTGCCGATGGCCCCACGCTCCTCGCGCTCAGCCGTCAGGACCTGCCACACCAAGGCATCGCCAGCGCCGCCACCCGCCGCGAAGGCACCCTCAAGGGCGGCTACGTGCTGGTGAAGGAAACCGCTCCGCTGGAAGCCATCGTCATCGCCACCGGCTCTGAAGTGCAGTGGGCCGTCGCAGGTGCCAAGGGCAAGCCCGGCGTCCGCGTCGTCAGCCTGCCCTGCTTTGAGCGCTTTGACCGCCAGGACGCCGCCTACCGCGAGTCCGTCCTGCCCGCCGCCTGCACCAAGCGCATCGCCATCGAAGCCGGTGTCACCGGTCTCTGGTGGAAATACGTCGGCACACAGGGCCAGGTGATCGGCATCGACCGCTTTGGCATCAGCGCCCCCGGCGCCACCGTCTTCAAGGAACTCGGCATCACCGCCGAGGCCGTGGCTGCGGCGCTGGCGTAAGCGAGCACCGTCCAATCTGGAAACTCACGAAGAGAGGCTGGAGACAGCCTCTCTTTTTTATTGGGTGCAAGTCTGCGGCTCGCCGGACATCGTAATATCTTGTCCACTCATTGTCCTCCATGATGAACCGCCGCACCATCCCCTCCCTGCAGATGAGCAAGTACGGGCAGGACCGTCTGCGGGCGGAGGGCTGTGTGGTCATGCCGCTGGAGTTTTCCATGATGCAGGAGCCGCAGCGGCTGATTCCGCATTTCCATGATTTCTTCCAGCTCTTCCTGATCACAGGCGGAGGCAGGCTGATGCATGATTTCCGTGACCATGAGGTCAGGCAGGTGACGCTGTTTTTCCTCAGCCCCGGTCAGGTGCACACCATCCACCCCGCGCCGCAGATGCGCGGCACGGTGGTGTCATTTACGCAGGCTTTCTTTGATGATCACGCACCGCCGCCCAGCCTGCTCTTTGAGCTGCCTTTCTTTTTCGGCTCCGGCGTGACGCCCTGGCTGACGGTGAGCAAGGCGGAGGCGGCAAAGATCATCTCCCTCTTTGCCGAGTTGCAGACGGAATACGATGCCGCACAGAGCGGCGTGCAAGAGGTGCTGCGTGCCACACTGCGCATCGTCTTCATCCACGCGGCACGCCTTTATGCGAAGAAGCACGCGGTGCGCGAAACCACGCGTGCGACACAGCTGACGCGCCGGTTTCATCTGGCGCTGGAGCAGCACTTTCGTGAATGGCAGACGCTCGCACCGTATGCGAAGGAATTGGGCATCACCGTGAACCATCTGAACGATGTCATCCGCGAGGAAACCGGCCACGCCGCCGGGGAGCTGATACGCCTGCGCCGCCTGCTGGATGCCAAGCGCCTGCTGCTGCACTCCGACCTCAGCGTCTCCGAGATCGGCTACCAGACAGGCTTTCAGGACCCGTCCTACTTCACGCGTTTTTTCCGCCGACATGAGGGGCAGACTCCGGTGGAGTTTCGCGAGGCAATCCGAGAAAAATACCAGCCGGAGTCCGCCTAGCACCAGAGGCAGGCATTGTCCTCCCGCAGCTTCAGCCGAAGAGTCTCGGTCCTTATGAACGAGACCATGATCGAGGACCAACCACCTCATGCGGTCACCCCTGCGGCCACGGACCCGGGGCAGACCGTCTTTGCCCTGCTGTTTGCCATCAGCTTCTCCCACATGCTGAATGACACCATCCAGGCCCTGCTGCCCGCCATCTATCCGGTGCTGAAGGATTCGTATGGGCTCACCTTCACACAGCTCGGGCTCATCACGCTGACCTTCCAGGTCACGGCCTCGCTGCTGCAGCCGCTGGTGGGTTACATCACGGACAAGCGCCCTCTGCCCTTCTCCCTGCCAGTGGGCATGGGGCTGACGCTGACAGGCCTGCTGGCGCTCTCCCGTGCGCAGAGCTTTCCCGCCATCCTCGTCTCATCCGCACTGGTGGGCTCGGGCTCGGCCATCTTCCATCCGGAGGCCTCACGCATCGCCCACATGGCGGCGGGGCGGAGACGCGGGCTGGCGCAGTCGTTGTTTCAGGTGGGTGGAAATGCAGGCTCATCCATTGGCCCGCTGCTGGCGGCGTGGTTCATCGTGCCGCATGGGCAGGCGGCGCTGTCGTGGTTCTCCATCATCGCGCTGCTGGGCGTGGCCGTGCTGTGGCAGATCGGCCTGTGGCAGGCTCGCAATCTGCACCGCATCCAGCGCAAGCCCGCTCGCTCATCAGCCGCCTCACGCTCGCATCCGTCCTCCGGCCGCGTGGCCTTTGCCATGTCCATCCTGGTGGTGCTGATCTTTTCCAAATACGTGTACCTCGTGAGCCTGAGCAACTACTACACCTTCTACCTGATCAACCGCTTCCACGTCTCGGTGCAGACCTCGCAGTATTATCTCTTCCTGTTCCTCTTTGCCGTGGCTGTGGGCACCATCGTGGGCGGGCCGGTGGGAGACCGCATCGGGCGCAAGCGCGTCATCTGGTTCTCCATCCTGGGCGCTGCGCCGTTCTCCCTGTGGCTGCCGCATGCGGGGCTGTGGCTCACAGCGGTGCTGACAGTCATCATCGGCCTCATTCTGGCCTCCGCCTTCTCCGCCATCCTGGTTTATGCCCAGGAGCTGATGCCTGGAAAGGTGGGCATGATCGCAGGGCTGTTCTTTGGCCTGGCCTTCGGCATCGCAGGCATCGGCTCAGCGGTGCTAGGAAAAGTGGCCGACATGCGTGGCATCGACTTTGTCTTCCACGCCTGCGCCTTTCTGCCGCTGCTGGGTCTGCTGACGGTGTTTCTGCCGGAGGTCGAGGGAGAGGCCCACGCACACAAATAGCCGCCGTGAGCTTTCTTTCCTACAGCTCTGCCAGCGTCTTCTGCCCACGCTCCTTCGTCTCCGCATCATCCATCTCGCTGCTCGGCATGGCGAGACCCTGCTGGATGAGCTTTCTGGCCTCCTCCTTGCGCCCCATGAAAGCGTAGGTGCGGCCCAGCTCGACGTAGTGAATGAGGCGCCTCGGATTTAGGGCGATGGCCTTTTGAAAGCAGCGCACGGATTCATCATAGGATGCGCTCGGCAGTCCACCATACACGATGTAGGCCACTGCACGCGTCAGGCCGCCGATCTCCGCCAGCTCCTGATGCCAGCGCCCTAGCACATGCCAGGCGTAGTCGCTTTTGGGGTTGAGCTTGATCGCCGTTTCCGCCGCCGTCTTGATCTTGAAGGAGGCCTCCACTCCTTCTCGATTGCTCACAAGCTGCGTGATCTTGCCCAAACAGATGGCGACTGCGAGGTGGGGGTCGGACTCGTTGGGAGCAATCTTGACGGCACGCTCGGCGTAGGCCAGCCCGGTGCGGCCTGACTTGAGCCGGGCGGCTTTGTCTGGCAGCCCGATCATAAGATAAATGTACTGCCGTGCGATCTTCACCAGCAGCGCGGCATCATTCGGATTGAGCTTTTCGGCGGGGAGATAGAACTGCAGCGCAGCCTCCGGCTTGTACTGCGCATCATACGCATCTCCCTGCTTCACCATCTCGGCGAAGTTTGCCCACACAGGTCCTGCCAGCAGCAGGACCGCCGCTGTCAGAATGGCTTTCATGGTTTGATGAAACGATAATGGGAAACGATCCATTCCTCACCGCCGCGATACCCCCACAGCTCGGCGCAGGCAAGGAAGAACAGCCGCCACCACACCCACCACTTCGTCACCTGATCCTTGCCATAGGTCTCGGCAAAGAGAGGCAGGATCTCTGCCTTGTGAGCATCCATGTTGGCCAGCCAGGCCTCGCTCGTCTTCGAATAATGCAACCCGCTGACGCACCAGTGGTCTTCGATCTTCAGGTCGTCCTGAAAGTAGAGCAGCAGGTCGTCGCTGGGCATCTGGCCGCCGGTGAAGAAGTATTTGGCCATCCAGTCGTCATCGCTGCGCACTTCGTAGTGATATGCGTACTCGCGGTGGGTGAAGATGTGCACGAAGAGCTTGCCGCGCGGCTTGAGCCAGGTGGAGACACGGCGCAGCAGCTCTTGATAGTTTTTCATGTGCTCAAACATCTCCACCGAGACACAGCGATCAAAAATGCCGTCTCCCACGCCCTGGAAGTGAACCATGTTGGCGGTGATGATGGTGAGATTTTTCAGCCCACGCTTCTCCGCCTCGGCATCGATGAAAAGCTTCTGCGTGCGCGAATTGGAAACGCTGGTGATCTGCGCGTTCGGGTAATGCTCCGCCATCCACAGCGAGAGCGACCCCCAGCCGCAGCCGAGCTCCAGGATGCGCTGGCCGTCCTGCAGCTCTGCGCGCTCGCAGGTCAGCTTCAGCATCGCGGCCTCGGATTCATCGAAGGTGGTGTTTTCATCCGGCCAGTAGCCGGAGCTGTACTTGAGATGCTTGCCCAGCACGAGCTGGTAGAAGCGCGTGGGCACCTCGTAGTGCTGCTCATTGGCCTCATCTGTGGCGATGGCCACGGGCATCTGCTTGAGATCCTGAACGTAGCGCATGAGCGCGGCGCGCTGCGCCTCGGCGGTGGGCTGCTTGTTTTCTCGCAGCGTCTCCGCCAGCCGCTGACGGATTCCCAGGCGGATCATGGGATCGGGGAGGATGTTCTTGGCGAGGATGGCGTTGATGGTGCTCATGCGTGTGGAGGGTTATGCGGCCGGTGATGGAAAATGGATTCAGCTTTTTGGCGGCCACGGCACAAAGGCGCTCGTGGTGCGCTGGTATTCGCGGTAGGCGTCCCCCTTGCTCTTCACCGCGCACTCTTCCGTGAGCGGGATGCCGGTGACGCGCAGTAGAAAGTGGAGCATGAGCAGCGGTGCGTAGAGCGTGACCCAGCCCCAGGGCGAGCCGCAGGCAAACAGCCAGAAGCCCCACCACACCACCGATTCAAAGAAGTAGTTCGGATGCCGCGAATAGCGCCAAAGGCCCACCTGGCAGACCTTGCCCTTGCTGGCGGGGTCCGCCTTGAAGCGCTGCATCTGCGCATCGCTCAGCGCCTCGCCGCAGATGCCGGTCAGCCACAGCAATGCACCGGCGATTTCGATGGCGTTAAGCTGAGGTGCTGGGTTCAGGCATGCCAGCAGCACAGGCACCGCCAGCAGCACGATGAGCACTGCCTGCGCCTGGAAGAAAAAGAAGAAATTGCGCGCCAGAGCATCACGCCATTTTTCGCGCAGCACCGCATAGCGCACGTCCTCATGCGGGTGGTGGCGTTTGACGCGAAAGAAAAGATACGTGCCCAACCTCACGCTCCACACCACCGCCATCGTCACGGCGATGATCTTGCGCTGCGTCCACCCGCCTCCGGCCAGCCACGCGTAGAGCGGAGCCACCACAGCCAGTGCGTAGGACCACGTCACATCCACAAAGCTGAAGTTGTCCAGCTTCAGGCTGAGCAGCCAGGTGAGGGCAAAGAGGCCTACGGCCACCGCCGTGCCCACGGCGGTCAGAAACCAAAAGTCATGCGTCATGATTCGGAAAGCGGATGTGTTTGTGCAGTTTGTCCACGAACGGTCTGCTGATGAAATACACTGCAGCAATGAGCAGCGGCGCCAGCAGCAGCCACACCACCACGCCGTAGAGACCGATCATGCCAAACTCGGCTAGAAACTGCATCGGATCGGCAAAGAAGCGCTCCATCATCATGGGGATGGAAAGCGGCACATGCGCGGCTCCGAAAAGATCCTCACCAGTGCGCATGAAGATGAGGATGGTGGCCAGCTGCACGGGATAGACGAGCTCGCGAAACACATGCAGCACCGGCTGATTCAGCTTCAGCAGCATGCCCACTCCCAGCGCCAGCAGGGCCGTGGTGCCCAGCAGCGGAAACACACCGGTGGCCACTCCAAAGGCGATGGCCTGCGAGATCTTGGCCGGAGAGGTGCCCTGTGCCAGCTGCGCACTCACAGGCTTCACCACCCAGCGGCGCCAGAGAGATTCTTTGGATGGGCTGGGGGTGGCGTCTGTCATGCCTTGCGCAGAAGTATGTCCTCCATGCGCGCCGTGGCAGGCACACGGAAGAGCAGGATGAGCATGTAAACGGCCATGGCGATGTTGCCCAACAGCAGAATGCCTGCCAGCCAGCCGAGGCGCGCTAGCCAGGAGCGTTCCTTGTACGCCAGCCAGCAGTAGAAGGTGAGAAAGGCCCAGTAGGTATCAAACAGCGTGGCGATAAACCAAGGATGACCGCCCACGGAGCCGGGCAGAGCCCACAGCGCGCACTGGGTCGAAGCCCAGCTCGTGACTCCGAGCATGGACACCAGAACGATGATGAAAAACACGCGGAGAAACCAGATCATGAGCTTTTAGAAGGCGCGGTGAAGGGTGGCGTTGTTCGGGCGGGTGTACACAGCCTGCACCACGCTGATGTTCCGCGTGGCAAAGGCGGCCTCGCAGTACTGCAGGTAGTAGTTCCACTTGCGCATGAAACGCTCGTCAAAGCCCAGCGCCTTCACCTCTGCAGCCTTGGCATTGAAGCGCTCAAACCACAGTCGCAGCGTCTTCGCATACGATGCACCAAGATCTTCCAGGCCGTGCATGAACATCTCGCTCGTGCGGTTGATCGCTTCATTCACGCGCCCCACGCTGAGCAGCAGCGATCCGGGGAAGATGTGCTTCTGGATCCAGTCCACGCCTTTGCGCAGGTCTTTGTGCTGGCAGTCGGCCACGGTGATCATCTGAAAGGCCAGCAGCCCCTCGGGTTTCAACACCTCCGCGCACTTGGCAAAGTAGGTCTCCAGATACTTGTCTCCCACAGCCTCCAGCATTTCGATGGAGGCGATTTTGTCGAACTGACCTGTGATGTGGCGGTAGTCCTGCAGGCGGATTTCCACCCGGTCTGCCAGCCCTTCGCGCGCGACGCGCTCTGTGGCGTATTTGTGCTGCTCCTGGGAGATTGTCACCGCCGTGACCCGGCAGCCGTGATGCTTCGCCGCATGGCAGGAAAAGCCGCCCCAGCCGCAGCCGATCTCCAGCACATGATCTCCCGGCTTAAGATGCAGCTTCTGGCACAGCGCCTCATACTTGGAGTGCTGCGCCTCCGCCAGCGGCTGACCGGGATACTCAAAGCGTGCGGCGGAGTACGTCATCGTCTCATCCAACCAGAGGGAGTAGAATTCATTCCCCAGATCGTAGTGCTCGGAGATGTTCCGCCGGCTGGTGGCCACGCTGTTGGGCCGCAGCAGATGATGCACGCGGTTCACGACATTGAGCAGGTTCACAAACGCCACCTTGCTGGACGAGGAGCTTCCGCCCTGGGTTTTGGAGAGATTGAGGATGAACCACTCGATCACCGCGGCGATATCGTCCGTGTCCCAATCGCCTTCGACATAGGCTTCGCCAAAGCCCACATTGCCAAACAGCACGCATTGCTTGAAGAATTCACGGCTGCGGATGCGCATCTCCGCCGTGATGGGCGCGCCGGGAGCTCCGAGTGTCTGAGTCCGTCCATCCGGATGCACCAGGCGCATGCCGCCATGCACGAAGGGCTTGAGCGAAAGCATGAAGAGCCGCTCGTAAAAGCCAGGTTTGGATGCAGCCGCATTCGATACCAGGAGGGGAGTGTCGCAGGTGATGGTGTTGTTCATGATTTTCCGGGTGAAATGGACGCATGAGGCCGCAGCACTCCGAGCTGCAGGGCGGCATTGGCCGCCTTCCGATGCCAGGGAATGCGCTTGAGCCACAGCAGCAGCGCATGCCAGTGAATGAGAAAGATGACCCGCAGGGTCAGCAGCGGATACTTCACCGCACACAGCAGCAGCGCGGCATCCGTCAGAGGCCTGCGCGTACCGGTCAGGGCAGTGAGGAGCACGCGCTCGTCCTGCTGACGGTCATCGATGTGGATCTCCAATTTTTCATCCGGAAGCCGCAGCTTGAAATCAAAGCTCAGGTCCAGTGCGAAAAAGGGCGACACATAAAAGTGCTTGGGCGTGATGAGGCGGAAGCGCTGCGCATCTTCGACCGTCTTCAGGATGTAGGGCTTCTGCTCGTGAAAGGTGTTGGTCACCTCCGCCACGGCGCACAATGGATTTCCAGCGGCATCATAGGCGTAGTAGAAGCACACCGGATTGAAGATGTAGCCCAGCACTCGCGGAAACGTGAGCAGGCGGATGCTGGCGATGCGCGTGGTATCCACCTCGTTCTCGGCCAAGTAGCGCAGGATGTTGGCCTTCACGCCCTGCGCGCCGAGATCGAGGTGATCGCGGTCATAAAACGAGAAGAGGTTGAACCGGTTGCGGCTGAAGAAGCTCAGCCTGCTGGCGAGGCTGTCGATCTCATCGAGATCCAGCCAGAGATAGAAAACATGGTAGCTGAACTGATGCACCTTGGGCTGCAGCCGGTGGTGCATGACCTTGCATTCGTAGATGGCAGATGAGTCAGGCATTACCAGGGTTCCCTTCCGAGAAGGTCACGACACAGCGCCACCGCCGAGCCAAAGGCGTCCTCGTGGAAGCCGTAGCGGAAGTAGCTGCCACAGAAGTAGGTGCTTTGGTCCGGCGAGATGCGGTTCAGCTCGGGAAGCTGTTTCTGCGCGTCGATGGCGGCCAGATCAAAGAGCGGGTGCTCGTAGTTGATGCGCTTGAGCACCTTCTCGGGTGCGATCTCGTCCGCCGCATTGATGGCCACAAAGTAGTTCGTCTTGTCAGACACGCCCTGCAGGCTGTTCATCCAGTAATGCGTGCTCGGCTCGATGCCGCCGTCCTCACCTGCGCGGATGCGGTAGTTCCACGAGGCCCAGCATTTTTTCGTGCGCGGCATGAAGCTCTCATCCGTGTGCAGCGTGGCGATGTTGGGCTGGTATTTGAAGCATCCGAGCAGCGCGCTCTCGCGCTCGGTCGGCTGCGCCAGCATGCGCAGGGTCTGGTCGGCATGGCTGGCAAAGACGACTTTGTCAAAGGTCTCTGCGGCCCCATCGCGCGGATAAACCTTCACGCCATCGGTGCCCCTCTCCACACGGACCACAGGAGATCCGAGGCGAATGCGGTCTCGGAAGGGCACGGTGAGTTTTTTCACATACGACCGCGCTCCATCCGTCACAGTCCACCACGGATGCTGCGTATGCAGGCCGAGGAAGCCGTGATTGTGCCAGAAGCGGATCAGCGTGAGCGCAGGAAATTCCAGCATCAGCTCCGGCGGCGTGGACCACACCGCAGAACTCATGGGGATGATGTAGATGTTGAGGAAATCGGAGCCGTAGCCCCGTGCCTCCACATACTCGCGCAGCGTCATGCGTGCGTACCGTTCATCCTCCAGCGCGGCCACGGCTTCGGCATTGAAGCGGTTGATCTGCAGCATGAAGCGCCAGAAGCGCGGGCTGATCAGATTGCGCCGCTGGCCAAAGAGATGGTTAAGCGAAGTGCCGTTGTATTCGATGCCGCTCGGCAGATGCGAGACGCTGAAGGACATGGAGGTCGGCTTCGTGGCCACATCCAGCTCCTTGAAAAGACGTGTCAGTAGGGGATACGTCACATGGTTGAAGACCATGAAGCCCGTGTCCACCGGCAGCTCGCGGCCATCTTCCCTTACCGTCACCGTGTTGGTATGGCCGCCGGCATAATCGTTCTGCTCAAAGATGGTGAGATCAAAATGCGGATGCAGAAAATGCGCAGAGCCCAGGCCTGCGACCCCGGTGCCGACGATGGCAAGACGCGGACGGCTCATGCTGGATTCCTCCCGGCAGAAAGTTTGAGCTGCTGCGCCTCACGGTACACGCTGGCAGGCACCACCTTGAGGTCCCAGATCAACCCGGTCCAGGACAGCAGTTTGAGCACATAGTAGGAGATGTCGATCTCCCACCAGAAGAAGCCCTGCCGTGCGGAGCCTGCATAGCGATGGTGGTTGTTATGCCAGCCCTCCCCCAGTGTCAGCAGCGCGAGGAAGAGGTTGTTGCGGCTGTCGTCGTCCGTCTTGAAACGGCGGGAGCCAAACACATGAGCGAGCGAGTTGATGAAAAACGTGGCGTGCAGCAGAATCACCGTGCTGATGAAAAATCCCCACACAAACATCTGCGGCCCGTTGGTTCCCAGTCCCGGCACATGCTTCTCCATCCACGCCCCGGCATACCAGAGCAGAGCAGCATACAATATCGGCACCAGCTGGTCATGGCGGTTGAGAAACACCAGTTCGGGAAATTTCTCCAGATCCCGGATGCGGCTGTAGTCCGTGGGAAAGTTTTTGGGGCTCGTCAGCCAGCCAATGTGGGACCACAGAAAGCCGCGCATCCGGGGAGAGTGCACATCCGGCGTCTCGTCCGAATGCTGGTGATGGTGCCGATGCACCGAGGCCCACCACAGCGCCCCACGCTGGCAGGAGGTGTTTCCCAGCACGGCAAAGAGGAACTGCATCCAGCGCGAGGTGCGGTAGCTCCGATGCGAAAAGTAGCGGTGATAAAACGCCGTGATGGCAAACATGCGCACCGCATACAGCAGCAGCGCCGCCACCAGCGCCGCCCAGCTGAAGCCCACCCACAGCACCGAAAGGCAGCCCAGGTGCAGCACGATAAAGGGAATGCAGCGCCGCCAGTCGATGCCGTCCGTCAGCTTGTCATCTCCCTGCCAGCCCGGCGGCCGGTAGTCGGAATCAAACCACTGCCTGAGCATGACGGCGATATGCCATAAAATGCCGTGTCTGTCGGCTGAGTGCGCGAGATTTGCGGATTTCACGCCTCCTATTGCGCCTGCCCCGTTCTTCTGGATTCAAAAAAATGCCGTGCTGAATCAAGAAATCTCAGTCTTCGTGCAACGGACATCCCGCCCCCCAACCTCGCTAAAGCACAATTCCCCGCACCAGTTCCGCACAGCGCTCCGGTCGCATGCTGTTGATGTAGGTGCCGCTGCCGAGCTCAAATCCCGCCAGCTGAGAGATGCGTGAGATGATGCTGATGTACCAGTGAAAGCAGCCCGACTGCATCTCACCCACCGGGGCGGAGCGCAGGGTAATGTTGTAGTCTGGCGCACCCGCCGCAGCCCTGAGTCGGCGCAGCAGACGGCTGAGCACACCCGCCAGCTCATCGATGTCCTCGTCGCTGATCTCATCATACGAAGCCTGGTGCTTGCGCGGAAAAATCCATGTGTGGTAGGGCGAGAGCGCCGCATACGGCATGAAGGACACAAACGCCTTGCCCTCCTCGATCACGCGCTCCTCGGCCAGCAGCTCCTCATGCAGCACCGCGCAGTACAGGCAGCCGCCCTCCAGCTCATGAAAACGCCGCGCCTCCTGCAGCCGCATGATCACCTGGGAGGAAAGCACCGGCGCTGCGGTGATCTGCGAATGCGAATGCTCCAGCGAGCTGCCGGCTCGCCTGCCCTGGTTTTTGAAAATGACGATGCTCTCCGCCAGCGGATGATGGCGCAGCGCCTGGTAGCGCTCCCGGTACATGCGCAGCACCAGCGCCAGATGCGCAGGTTCCATGTCGCAGAGATCCACGTCATGCCGCGGATGCTCCACCACCACCTCATGCACGCCTGCGGCGGCCATGGATCTGAAAGTGCCACTTTTCTTCCGCTGCAGTTCGCAGCCTGGATCAAAGACCGAAAACTTGTTGGGAAAGGCACGCACCAGCCAGGAGCCATCTGGCGCAGAGATGCGCGCCGTCTCCTCGGGCGTCATCGCTTCATTGCCGGTGCAGAAGGGGCAGTCGGCACGGTGCATGGGCCGCGTTGCGGACTTCACCACATCTCCATGAAAATCATCTGGTCGCAGCGCCCGGTCTGGTGCCATCACGACCCAGTCGAGCGTGATGGGGTTGAAACGCATTTCGGACATGACTCAGGCAGGGGTGGAGGTTGAATGACTAGGCCGTGTTTGAAAACCCTCAAGAGCCATATCTGAGCCAGTCGATGACGGAGGCAAACTGAATGAGGGAGAGGAAGTGGCGAGCAAGCTTGT